>JAGKWN010000036.1 GCA_021151805.1 Cytophagaceae bacterium
AACCATTACCGGTACAAACTTCAGCGGCATAACAAAAGTAAGCTTCCAGAATGCAGATGTAACAACAGGCTTTACCAACAATACGTCAACGTCTGTAACCGTAATAGTACCTGCGGGTGCTGCAACCGGCCAGATCACTGTTACTACTGCTGCCGGCACATCGGCACTGAGCGCACAGACGTTTACCGTTGATGATCCCCTGGCTTTAAAAGATGCATTGCTCATAGACATGCTGATCTATCCGAACCCGGTTGAAGAAACCTGTTTCATTCAACTGAATAAAAACATGAACCTTACTACCGCTACGATTTATTCTGCAACCGGTGAAGAAATCAAGCAGGTAGAATTAAATGCATTAAAAACAGAAATCGACACCCGGGATCTTTCAGCAGGCATTTTTATTCTGACAGTAAAAAATACAGCAGGGGAATCTGCAAGTTACAGACTGATCAAGAACTAATATTATTTTAAGCTATGGAAAATAAAAAAGGTGATTATGCGCTGAGCATAATCACCTTTTTTATTTAACTGATTGATTTTTTATTATGCAGCTTCCAGACTGTATTTCTTCAATACCTGGTAGTGAGACTGTAGCGCTGTGAAGAAAGTGTCGTTATATAAGTAAGGTACACCCATGGACTCAGCCGTTTCTTTAACAATTTTTGAAATGGCAGGGTAGTGGATGTGACAAACCTTAGGGAACAAATGATGTTCAACCTGAAAATTCAATCCGCCGCAAATGAAGCTGGTAAGGAATGAATTCATACCAAAGTTAGCAGTCGTACACATTTGGTGCACAGCCCATGCTTCTTCAATATTACCGGCTTCGTTAGGAGCAGGGAAAGAAGTTTCTTCAACTACGTGTGCTAATTGGAACACAAGACCCAGTGTGAAACCCATTGCAAAATGCATGGCGATGAAACCGATCAGGAATTGCCACCAGGTAATATCCAGAACGATAAGTGGTATTACAATGAAGATTGCATAGTTGATTGCCTTGTATACAAACAATTCAACATAATCTCTTGTAGTATAGTGATTCGTAACATGCTGGCCGATTTTATCCTGGAACATTTTCATGTAATCTTTGCGCAATACCCATGAAAGGCTGGCAAAGCCATACAGGAAGAATGCATATAAATGCTGGAAACGCTGGATCTTGCTTTTTTTATCGCCGGCAGTTAAACGGATCAAGCCTGGAGCTACAATCAAATCTTCATCATGCGCTTCAATATTGGTGAAGGTATGGTGAACGATGTTATGGCTTACCACCCATACTGAAATGTTCGCGCCAAGAATGTTGAATGTATATGCAAGCAGATTGTTTACCCATTCTTTTGAAGAATAAGAACCGTGCATGGCATCATGTGAGATATTGAATGCAGATGCAGCTTTAAATACGCCCATAGCCATTGCTAAAAGCAGCATGGTAAGCAGAGAATAATTTTGAGACAAAATTAAACCATAGAATACCCAAACGCCACCAAAGAAAAAGATGCTTTTAAAAATCATCAACGCATTCGCATTTTTCGAAATGTTGTTTTCTTTAAAGTATTGATCAACATTTCGTTTCACTGTTACAAAGAACTGAGAATTTTTGGTGTCAATAAATTTTAAACGTGTTGTTGCAGACATTTTAGGGAATAAATAAGTTGAATGTATACGCTATCTATAATAGAATAGAATTTTATAAATTTACGACAAATCAACGAGTCATTTGCCCTTATGTAAGAATTAATATCGGGAAAATGATAAATAATACCTCTAAAAACTCATTAAATGACATTAGTCAGGTTTTTAGGGAATATATTTTAATTCTTGCAAAAGAAAATTTCGTTGGTAATTGTTTTGTGAATCTTCTACATAACGATGAAAAGAAAGATATTATTAGTACTGGCCTCTAATATGTTTAGAGATTGCGAATACCTGGTGCCTAAGGCTTTTTTTGAGCAGGCTGGCTTTGAGGTGTCTACAGCATCTACAAAAAAAGTATCTACCGGAAGGTTTGGCTATCAGGTTACTAACACCCATTTAATAGAAGATGTGAAACAGCAGGAATTCGAAGGGATTTATTTTGTTGGTGGCGGCGGTTCTGCGGAGTATGCAGATAATGAAACTGCAAAGGCACTTTTTAAGTCATTTTTAACGAACAATAAACCAATCGCCGCTATTTGTGCAGCTCCGAGAAATTTTCTGAAATGGGGTTTGCTGGAAAATAAAAATGCGACGGGTTTTGATGCCGACGGTGTATTTTCTGAATTGGCTTTACAGTATGGAGCAACAGCCATGCCCGGGCAAAAAGTAGTAACCGATGGCTTGATCCTGACCGCGAACGGTCCGGAAGCTTCAGAAGAAAGTGCATTGAAATACATGGAATTATTGAACCAGATAAATACAAAAAAATAGATGTCGATCATTATTTATGTTCCCGATCATATACTTTATGAAGACAAATCTATTCTGGTGATGAATAAGCCGGCAAGCCTGATGGTAGAGCCGGATAGGAACGGGCATCCGAATTTATTACAGCAGGTGCAGAAGTATATACGGAAATCTACACACCCAAACAACGAAGTATACGCGCAGCATATTCACAGACTGGACAGGCCGGTGAGCGGTATTGTTTTGTTTGCAAAAAAGAAATCCATGTTGCGTGATCTGAGTGAACAGTTTGCACAGCGTACTGTTAAAAAATTTTACCAGGCACTCACACCGGCAAGTACAGAAAGCACTTCGGGAAAATTAATGCATTGGCATTATAAAGATTCGAAAAATAAAAAAGCCATTATTCATTTAAGCGAAAAGCCGGATTTTGATCCGGTATCCTTGTCTTATACAAACACAGTATATAAAGAAAAGTATTCATTGTGGAATATAGAATTGCATACCGGTAAGTATCACCAGATCCGCGCACAATTGTCTGCTGCAGGCTCGCCAATCCTGGGAGATGTGTTGTATGGATCAACGATTGAATACGCACCCAACTGTATTGCATTGCATGCGGGCAGACTTGAGTTCACGCATCCGCTTACGAAAGAGCGCATGTGTATGGAAGCGGTTCCGCAATGGTTAGTATAACCTGCACGCATTAAAGTAACGAATATTTCGATAGATGAATTGAAAGCCCTTTCAGCAAATCATTCCAGTTGCAGTTCATTAAAAAATCGTATTCATTCTTTCGTTGCAGGTATGAATCCGCTCTGTCAGCCAGTGCGGGGTGGCACATCCATTCAATGGTTTGATAAGATGAAGTGTTCAAACGCTTTAGCAATTCCGGAACTTGCGAATCGAAGCTGAAATGTTTGTTTGTAAAATCAGTAATCAATACATCCGGACTCGAAAACTGTCGCAGATTTTTTTTAGTGCTTGCACAAAATCCTGCTACAATAATTCTTCTGGTATCATAAATAGAATACGGCATACAGTTGCGGATCTTTTTAATGCCAACCTCATGTAAAGCCTGTGTAATCATGCTGCTCAAAAAAGGATATTGATGCAGATGCTGATGGCTGTCGGCATGACTCACTTTAATACCGGCATCTTTCAATAAGTTATGCTGCGCTTTAATTTCATGGCATATATCTTTGTAAACAACCTTTCCTGTAAGCGCTTTCACAAATAACTCTTTTGAAGAATAAAATGCACCTGTTTCATCTTGAATAGAAGAGGAAGATTTTTTTAAAACAGGTGTGCCTGCATTTAAACAAACATGCATACCAATAGAAACAGCATGCCGGTATTGCTGTATGCGCTTTAACTCTACTGCTGTACAATGGTTTGCTAGTACGCTTACATTTTGAATTTTTTCACCTGCAATAAGATTCAGAATGCCGGCTGTGGCGTCTTTGTCCCAGCCATAATCATCGGCATTAAGAATTAGTTTCTTTTGCATGTTTTGTTTGAGAAATAATCGAGCGTATGGAATAAGGAGACATGCGTTTTTGTCCGAAGTAATTGTATACACCAACTTCCGCCAGTATGCCGATGCTGATAAACAGCATACCCATAATAATCAGTATGGCGCAGGAGAAATATTCCACAATGAAATCTTCTTTTACATTGGTTTGAAAAAAGAAACTGCCGATGGCAAAACCAATAAGACCAATCAATCCGAAGAAGAACATGCCCGCACCAATGCTCCCGAATAAACGGAAAGGTTTCTTCAGATAAGAAACAAAGAATTTCAGGAAGATCAGATCCAGCAATACTTTCCAGACTTTGTTCATTTTGTAATTGCTCGTGCCGTACAAGCGCGGATGAATGGTAATAGGGATTTCGGTATATTTGATTCCTTTGCGTGCTACAATAGCACCTAAGAAACGGTGGCTGTCGCCCAGTAGATTTGAATGTTTCAGGAGATACGAACGGTATGCTTTGAACGTAGCGCCGAAGTAACTCATTTCAACCTGTGCCAGCTTGCTGATCAGTTTATGAGCCAGAGCAGAGAGTTTGCTTTTCAACCAGCTGTCGGGTCTGCTTTCTTTTGCACCACCAACAAGATCATAACCTGCTTCAATTTTTTCCATGAAGCGAATGATATCTGCCGGGTCGTGCTGCAGGTCACCATCCATGGCAATGATCACATCACCTTTCGCCAGTTCAAAGCCTGCGCGGAGTGCTATGGTTTGTCCGTAATTGCCTGCGAGGTCAATGCCTTTCAATTCTGAAAAGATCAGGCACATGTCGGAAATCATTTTAGCAGAATTATCCATGCTGCCATCGTTCACCAGAATAATTTCAAAATTATAGGGAAGTGAATCGAGCACCTGGTGCAGACGGCTGCAAAGTTCTGCAATGTTACTTTCTTCGTTGTAGATGGGAACAACAACGGAAATTTTCTTTATCGAAGTATTATGATTGTACATAATAGGTTTTACTAATAGGTTTGAATATGAAATAAATTCCTAATGAAGAAATCAGTAATGTGATCATGTAAAACAGTAAACCTATACAAACAGCTTTATCTGTTTGTATCATGAAATAATTTGCCGCCACCATGAAGGTATATTCCCGTGCGCCCAGTCCGCCTATGGTTAAAGGGATTACAGCAACAATAGAAGAGATCAGGAAAATTAAAATATAGATCCACACATGCTGTTCTATGGATAAGGATCGTATGAGGCAGCAGGCGCATAATGATTGACACAATTGTACAGCCCAGGAAAGTACTTCGGTTTTAATAGAAAATATTTTTACCTGAACCAAAGTTGGAAGCAGAATATAATAGATGACATTGACCAGCAGCAATGCCAGCGACAGGATGATGAAATAATCCTGAAACAAAAACAGAATGAGCAGAATACCGGCGATGTTAACAAGAGCAACAAGTCCGCTGATGCGGTCAAAGAAAATAAGCAGTGCAATTTTCTTTGTTTTGCAACCGAAGTCACGTTCAATCTTGATTACTTTGTAGGCATCGCCGCCAACACCACTCGGAAGAATAAAGTTGTAGAGCATGCCCAACAGGTATAATTTAAAATTATATCCACGGGGAATGATAACATCCGCATTGGAGAAAATATCATGAAAGCGTGCTGCTGAAATGTATTTAGAGCAGGCAAACAGGAGCAGTGCCGTGGTAAGCCAGAAAACATTTACCCGGCTTAATACCGCAAGCAGATCACGAACAGGAATATTCATGAATACAAAGCCCAGCGCAATGCCAGTAATGATCAGCTTTAGCAGCAGTTTTATATATGGATGATTATACCACTTCATTTTTTTACCAGGTACAGCGTTTGGTTGTTGTAGGAAACAGGAAACTGATAAATAATCGATCTAATGTGCAGTGAATCGAGTTGTGATTTTCTTCCGATGTAATAATTGCCTGCTACCGGAGCACCTGATTCACTGTAAATAACCTCGCCTTTCTGTGCGGTGATGTAGTAGAGGATGTCGTCGTTTACCGGGGCTTTGTATAAAAGAAAAAGTTTTTCTCCTTTGGTAAGCTCGGCAATGTTGTAGCCGATTTTTTTATTCGCGCTTTCCGGAGCTTCCTTTTTTCTTAAGGGCAGTATAAACAAGTTGAAATTCATCCGGATGATCAACAGCAGCAACACAAGCATAACCATGTTGGTAATGTTTTCCATAAACAGACAAACAAGTAAAATAACAATTGCAACAATGGATATTGAAGCGATAGCAATTCTATCGGGAATAAAATTCAAGCGTTGTAAAAAGGGAAGTATGCCAATGGCAATAATCGCAGCAATAGCAATAAATATTAACAAATAGCTGATGTAGGATTCTGTTTTTTGTGATCTGAATTTTTCATACGTATAAAAGAGAACCGTGAAGAATATGGGCAGGAACATGAACAGATAACGCGGGCGGGTTTCTGCTGAGAGCCAGTATAGCCAGAGATTGCAGCCAAAGATCAGCAGCGAAGCAAATACAAAATCATTTTCACGGATAACATCCTTGAATTTTTTATTGAAACAAAAAAAGATCAATAAGCTATAAGGTAAAAAATCGGCAATAAAATTAAATGGAAATTGGAGGATGTGAGAAAGTGTATCTGTAATACTGGTTGACACAGGTGTACGTTGTGTAGATTGACTGATGAGCGCACGCAATACTTTTTCAATGGATCCATACGATCCGTATTCGTAATAATAGATGGCTATGCAAAGTGAAAAAATAGAAATGCCTGCCAGATGCGACCAGCTAAAGAGTTTATGAAATGTTTTTCTGTAAATGAAAACTCCGGCGAGTGTAAATGCCTGAAATGTGCATGCTGGCAAGCCTTTCAGGAAAAAGGCTATGGTGCACAAGAGATAAGAGAAAATAAAAAGCTGTGTGTATTTAGGTGTTTTTGAAAATACAAGAATGATATAAAAATTTGCAACTATAATAAGTGCAAACACCGGATCTATGTAGCCCATCATAGAATCGTAAAATATAATTCTACCGCAGGTTAGAAATGCAATGCTGCTCCACAATGCTATTTGTTTAGACACGTATTTTGAACAGACAACATAATGAAGAATTGATATGAGAAAGAAACTTATGAGAGGGATGGCACGTAAAACACCCTCAGAGAAATCTGTGTTTGAAATGAGGCATGCGATAAGCCAATTAAACAAAGGAGGTTTATTTAAATATGCATCACCGCCTAATGTTGGGAAAATATAATTATCCCTCAAAACCATTTCCATGGATACCAACGCACGTATAGGCTCGTCTGCTAATAAGGGCATAAGACCCAGATTAATAGAGTATACAATAGCAATACCAAGAAGAGCCGCTAAAAAATAGGAATCTTCTTTTTTGAACTGAATTATCATTTCCTAAATGTATTCAATCGGTATTAGCTCAGCGTTAAAGAAATGTTAAATGGGGGTGAATCTATTGTTAGTGAATTGTTAGCGAGATAGCAGGTTAGTTGTTTTTAAGTGCTGATTTGCTTATTTTATTATAAGCTGCTTGTAATGCATCTTATTGTTTGAATTTTTAATCAGAATAAAAAAATGTAATGAGTTCAAGTAATAATAATATTGAAGAATTTTTTTTAAAGATAATTTTAAAGACATCTTTTGTTGGAGTCATATTGGTTACGCTGGCAGATTTCATTTTCAAATCTGAAAAAGCAACCGATAATGCATCCCACATTGTTGATATATCGATTTTAGTTTGTTTCAGCGTCGCAATTGTCCTGAACCGCATGAAGAAGCACAAGGCATCGGTTATTGCTGCCACTTTTTTTCCGCTCCTGTCATTATTCTATTCTACTATTTTTATTCCCCATTCACATTCTGCCATGATTGCCATATTTGCAATCGGATTCATCATTTCAATATTGCTGGATGGCATCAGTAAAAGTTTCATGCATGGCTACATTGCAGCAGGTATGGCTGTTGTTTTATTTTTTCAGTTGAAGGATCCTGTACTTTATGAAAAGCATGATAGTAATGAAGTCTTTACCTCATTTATTATTTACATGATCGTTTATTTTGTTATCACGTACTCGGCCAGCGCCTTAAAAGAAAAGTATAACAGCATTAACCTTGAGTTACTGGTAAAAAACCAGGAGCTGATAGAGAAAGGCAAAGCCATTGAGAAGCAGAACAAAGAACTGATCGCAAGCGAAAACAAGATGAATGAGATCAATGCACACCTCGAACAGATTGTGGAAGAGCGGACAAATAATGTGAAAAGCAAAAATGCCTATCTGGTGAAATATGCATTTGCCAATGCGCATCACGTGCGCGGCCCCTTGGCCAGAATACTGGGTTTGCTGCAGCTAGCCAAAATGGAGCAACAAACAGATTATCCTTTTATACTGGATAAAATTGCTCAGCAGGCAGCGGAAATTGATGAAGTGCTAAAAAATATTAATAAAGAATTAGAAGAAGGACAGGATATCTTCTTCTAATTTTCAATATAGCCCCGCTTGTTTATGGCTACGAAACCTTATAGGTTTTGTAATTTCAATCACGAATATTTACTAATCCGCAGTTGTATCTTTTATAATCGATCTCTCAGATAGAAAACTATAAGGTTTGTTTGGCAAGTAATCTTTATTAGTACGAAACCTTATAGGTTTTGTAATTTCAACCACGAATATTTACCAATCCGCAGTTGCATCTTTTATAATCGATCTCACCGATAGAAAACCTATAAGGTTTATTTAAACTCTCCAACCTTTACTGGATCAATACAAACGCACCCCAATAATACGGATCTTTATAAATCAGTTTCAATTCAGACTGGGCTGCTTTAAAGGCCTTTTCTTTATTATTCAAAAGCAGATAATTTTTATAGAAACTACTCATTAATTTCTGCGTGGCTTCATCATTGACTTTCCATAAACTCATCACCAATGCGTCGGCGCCGGCTACAAGGAACGCGCGCTGCAATCCATAAACACCTTCGCCATTTTTAACATCGCCCAAACCTGTTTCGCAGGCACTCATCACAACGATTTCTGTTTTATCCAGATTCAGGTTCATGACTTCATAGGCCGTTAATACGCCATACTCTGACTTACCATCAATCGCTGCTTCTGCATTTGCCAGCAATAGTCCGGAGCGCAGCATTGGGTTCAAGGCCGAATGTTCGGAGCCTACACCCATGGTTTTATCTTCTTCGGTTTGTGCCTCTTTAATAAAAAATCCATGTGTGGCGATATGCAGAATCTTCGGATTGCTGATCTTGCGAACGTTTTGCTCGGTTGCTTCGGCCTGCACATAGGTTGAAACCTTATAGCCTTTCGCCGCAAGCTGTATCTTGATGGATTCGATCTCTACCTTGGTTGCCGGTAATGGAGCAATGCTGCCTTCCGTGCCAAAGATGGGATTACCCACGACTACGGCAGTTAAGGATGTTGAAGCAATGGCGGCTGTTTTTAGTTTTATGATATCTTTGGAATTGGAAACAAGCTGAATATTTTTCTTGTCCAATAGATAAGTGCCGTCTGGCAAACGGAATGTAGAAATGTTCAGCTGGCTGTAGACACCATCTTGTGAAACAAAAATGTTTTTCTTCATGCCGGTTTTTTTATCAATCTCTTCCCAGTATTGTTTGTAGGATTGCTCATCTGCAATCTTGCTTTTGATGCAGTTGGCATAATAAGCGCGATAGCGTTTTTCCAGCAGGTTGCCGTTCTTCAGCAAAACCATTTCAGGCATGCTCATCTCTTTGGTTAAAACCAATGCTACATATTGAACGGTATCTGTTTTTACTTTATTGAATTTAATCAGTTGGATAATTTCTACAGCAGCGTCTTCCGGGGCAAGTGCCAGCTGTACATCTTTCCAGCTTACCGCTGCATTTGTATAACCAGACTTGAAGGCATTGGAGCTGGCTGATAGATTTTTTTCTTTCGCATTGGTCGCGCGTTCAATCGAATCGAGGTTTATTTTTTGTTCAGCAAGCTCCGCTTTAGACATAGAATACAAATACGAAAGATTTTCTTTTGCATCCAACCACGATTGATATTCATTGATTAATGCAGGATCACCGCTTGAGAGGATCTGCTGACGGGTTTTGTTACTGGCATTTAACAAGAGCGCTTTGGTAGCGAGCTGGTAGGTATATAATTGTCCGCTGAGCGATGGTATAGTGCTATAAGCGTCCGTTACAAAAGATGTATAATGTTCAAAATGAGGATGAATCTTATCCCAAAAGCGAGCCTTTTCAGCATCACTCAATGCCGCGAAATACTCGTTGATCAAGATCATGTCCTGGTCCAATACCACCTGAAAACCGGCTGCTGCAGTTGAATATTTTTTGGCCTGCCAGTCGAGCAGCGCAATCGACTCTTTTGTTTGCAGCACATCCGGGTGATTTTCTCCAAGGGCAGCAATGCGGATAGCAAGTGCTTTATTCAGATTTGTATACGCAAGTGGTTGCTGGTCCTGCGTTCTGTAATAGGTGCCCAGGTTTTGCAGTACACCTGCATAAGAAGGATGGTTGGCTCCGAATTTTTTCAGATAAATATCAGCCGCTTTCTTTAACAGCGCTTCAACTTCAGTCGTCTTTTTCATCTGCATATACAATTCCGCCTGCAGGTTGAGCAAGTGCGCATAATCGGGGTGGCTTGACCCCAACTTCTTTTCCTTGATCGCGATTGCTTTTTTATAAATCTCGTCGGCTTTCGTGTATTCGCCGATCTCTTCATAAAGCAAGGCCTGGTTGATTAACAAACGCTGGTAGTTGGTAGACTTCTCCGTTAGCACTGTTGAAGCAATACGGATTGCTTCTGCCAGCAACTGATCTGCCTGCTGGAAGCGGCCGGTCTCTTCATAAAGCATCGCCTGGTTATTTAAGGTAATAGCATAGGCAGCAGATTGTTTCCCTGGATTAACGCTGTTTAACTGTACCGATTTTTCAAGCATCTTTTCAGCTTCCGTATAGCGGCCCATATCTTTATATAATACACCCAGATTGTTGATGGAAGCAGCATAGGCAATGCTGGTTTCTCCGCCCTGTGTTTTGCGGATCTCGATGGCAGATTTTTCAAACTCCTCAGACCTGGAATAACGCCCCATGGTGTGGTACAGCAGGCCCAGGTTGGCAATCACTTTGCTATAGCTGGTCTCAGATGTTAATGCATTGCTTTCATAAATAGCCTTCGAACTTAAGAAAGCATTTTCAGCTGTTTGAAATTTGCTGGAGGCATACATCATTTCTCCCACTTCATTATTCTGTTCGGCCTGTTGAAGAGGAGTAAGCGTGGAGCCATCACTTTGCTTCAGCACATCTGAAAATAACTTCTGGTTGCGCAGCCACTTTTCTTCATTTTCATATAGGCCAGCATTATCACTTAAAGAAATCGCATAATTAAAGCTGGTGGTGTCATATTCCGCTTTACTTTTATCCAACTGATTAATCAATAACCCTTTAGCCTCTTTTGCCAGGACTGAAGTATTAATTCCGCCAATTGAAGCGGGAATTTTAGGAAGTTGTGCAAATCCGATTGCGGGGATCACACATAATAAAAGTGTAAATCGAAGGTTCATTACCTGTTAAATTTAGATTCAATCTAAATTTAACAGGTAATGAGTTGAAAACGTATAAAAATGCCCTTTTTAACACTAAAAATTTAGTGAAATTCTGGGGAACATTACATGAGCCTGTTTTTCAAACGATTTTCTATTGCCAGATTATTTTTTTTCGCAAATAATATGTAAATTTAAAGTCGATTTCCGCTTTAAACCTACTAAAACAATTTATTCTGGTACTATTCTAAGAATAATTAGTTGTAAGTTTTAGAAAAACCCCGATTCTGAAGAAAATCCAAAGATTTTGGAAAAAGGCAGAAAGCCAATACAAATACTTGAAGAACAGAATTTCAAAAAAATTTGTTGAGAGTGTTTAAAGAAATAATAATTAGTATCTGTTCTAATAAAAATATAACAATAGTGTAGATGAGAGAGAACAATCAAACCGGCCTTTATGATTCTAGTTTCGAGCATGACTCATGCGGAATTGGTTTCGTAGCCAACCTGAAAGGCAGAAAATCTCATGAAACAGTTGCAAATGCCCTTCATATGCTTGAGCGTATGGAGCACCGTGGTGCATGCGGCTGTGAGACCAATACCGGCGATGGTGCTGGTATCCTTCTTCAGGTTCCCCACGAATTTTTCGTGGATGAATGTGTCAAGATAGGCATTAAGTTGCCTGCGTTTGGCGAGTATGGCGTAGGTATGCTGTTCTTGCCGAAGGACGAAAAGCTGAAGGAAGAGTGTAAAAAGATATTAAGCCGTCAGGTTGAAAAGCTTGGCATGACGGTTTTAGGATACAGAGCAGTTCCTACGGATGATTCAATGATTGGCGACAGCGCCATTGCTGTTGAGCCGGCAGTAGAACAAATCTTTGTAAAGCGTGCAGATAACGTGAAAGACGTAGAGACTTTCGAAAGAAAGCTTTATGTATTGCGTAACTACTCTACACGTATTGTCAAAGAAACATTAAATAATGAGGTAGTGAATCAGCGTTTTTATTTCGCTTCATTCTCTTCCAGAACCATTATATATAAAGGTCAGTTGATGACTGCACAGGTAAAACAATTTTACCTGGATCTGCAAAAGCCTGAAATGGTTTCTGCATTGGCAGTTGTTCACTCACGTTTCTCTACCAACACATTCCCGTCATTTAAGTTGGCGCAGCCTTTCCGTTACATCGCACACAATGGTGAGATCAACACGGTAAAAGGTAACGTGAACTGGATCCGTGCGCAGGAAGCATTATTAACTTCTACAGTATTCACTAAAGAAGAAATTGAGATGCTATTACCGATCTGCGATCCGGGTAACTCAGATTCAGCGCACTTAGATAACGTAATTGAATTACTTGTATTAAGCGGTCGTTATTTACCACACGTAATGATGATGCTTGTACCTGAAGCATGGGACGGCAACGAGTCTATGTCTGAGGTGAAACATGCGTTCTACGAATACCATGCTGCAATGATGGAGCCTTGGGATGGTCCGGCTTCAATCTCATTCACAAACGGTAAAATTGTAGGTGCAACGCTTGATCGTAACGGTCTGCGTCCTTCACGTTGGTGCTTATTGGATGACGATACTGTCATCATGGCATCTGAGGTAGGTGTTATTGAAGTAGATCCTGCTAAAGTAGTTACGAAAGGCCGTCTGCAGCCTGGTAAAATGTTCGTTGCTGATTTAGAGCAAGGACGTATTATCAGTGATGAAGAACTTAAAAATGATATTTGTACACGCCAGCCTTACGGCGATTGGTTGAAAAACAAAATCAAATTAAGTGAGCAGCCTGAACCACAAATTATATATACGCAACCGGATGCAGCAGCCTTGTTGAAAAAACAACAGGTGTTTGGTTATACATCTGAAGATTTGCGTTTGATCCTGGGAGAAATTGCAACAACTGCCTACGAGCCGCTTGGTTCAATGGGTATCGATACACCGCTTGCAATTTTATCTGATCAGGCAATGCACTTGTCTGCATACTTCAAGCAGTTGTTTGCACAGGTAACTAACCCACCGATCGATCCGATCCGTGAGCGTATGGTTATGTCGCTTGTATCGTATGTAGGTGGTTCGCTGAACCTGTTGGATGAATCTCCATACCACTGTCGTATGGTTGAATTGCACCAACCGGTTTTAACAAACAACGATTTAGAAAAACTTCGTCAGATCGATGATAAACATTTCCAGACAAAAGCGTTGGAAATTACTTTCAAAGCAGACGAACAACCGGGTAGCCTGGAAAAAGCATTGACACGTATCTGCAAGTATGCTTCAGATGCAGTAAATGACGGCTACTCTATTATATTATTAACAGACCGTAAAGTTGACAGTGGACATACACCAATTCCTTCATTATTGGCTACTGCAGCGGTACACCACCACCTGATCCGTGAAGGTCAGCGCGGTAAAGTTGGTATCGTGGTAGAATGCGGTGATGCATGGGAAGTACACCACTTCGCAACATTGATCGGTTATGGTGCATCTGCAATCAACCCGTACTTAGCGTTCGAAACCATCATTGGTATGAAGCGCAGCGGTGAGTTACAGACAGAACTTTCAGAAGAGAAATTAACATACAACTTTATCAAAGCTATTGATAACGGTTTGTTAAAAGTATTCTCTAAAATGGGTATCTCTACACTTCAGTCTTACCAGGGTGCGCAGATTTTCGAAGCATTGGGTATCAGCTCTGAAGTAATTGATAAATACTTTACGAATACTGTTTCAAGAATTGGTGGTCTGTCATTGGATGGCATCGCGAAAGAAGCGTTGATCAAGCATCAGCAGGCATATCCGAAAGTACCCGTACCTCGTCCGAAACTGGAAGTGGGGGGTATCTATCAGTGGAAACGCCGTGGTGAATTCCACTTGTTCAATCCTCAAACGATCCACTTATTGCAGCAGGCTTGTCGCAAAGGTGATTATCAGGTGTTCAAGAAATATTCAAACCTGATCGATGACCAGAGCGTGAAAGCAATCACATTGCGTGGTTTATTGAAATTCAAACAAACACAGGATTCTATATCCATCGATGAAGTAGAACCGGCAGCAAACATCTTCAAACGTTTTGCTACAGGTGCGATGTCATTCGGTTCAATCTCTCACGAAGCGCACTCTACACTTGCAATTGCGATGAACCGCATCGGCGGTAAATCAAACTCCGGTGAAGGTGGTGAAGATGAGATCCGTTTTGAGCGTAAGGCAAACGGAGACTGGGAGCGTTCTGCAATCAAGCAGGTAGCATCAGGTCGTTTCGGTGTTACAAGTTACTACTTAGCGAATGCTGATGAGTTACAAATCAAAATGGCACAAGGCGCGAAGCCAGGCGAAGGCGGTCAGTTACCAGGTCACAAAGTTGATGACTGGATCGGACGTGTACGTCACTCTACGCCGGGTGTAGGTTTGATTTCTCCTCCTCCGCACCACGATATTTATTCTATTGAAGATTTAGCACAGTTGATCTTCGATTTGAAAAACTCAAATCCAAAGGCACGTGTAAGTGTGAAGTTAGTATCTGAAGCAGGTGTTGGTACAATTGCAGCAGGTGTTAGCAAAGCGCACGCAGACTTAGTATTGATCGCTGGTTACGATGGTGGAACAGGAGCTTCTCCGATCAGTTCTATCCGTCACGCAGGTTTACCTTGGGAACTTGGTTTGGCTGAAGCACACCAGACACTGGTTAAAAATAAATTGAGAAGCCGTATCACGGTTCAGTCCGATGGACAGATCCGTACGGGTAAAGATTTAGTTGTAGCTGCTTTATTAGGAGCTGAAGAATTTGGTGTTGCAACTGCAGCGCTGGTTTCTGTAGGTTGTATCATGATGCGTAAGTGTCACCTGAATACATGTCCCGTTGGTGTTGCTACTCAGAACAAAGAGCTTCGTGCATTGTTCAGTGGTGAGCCGGAACACGTAGTGAACATGTTCACATTCCTTGCGGAAGAAATGAGAGAGATCATGGCTGAGCTTGGTTACAGAACCGTTGACGAAATGATCGGTCAGGTTCAGAACCTGGAAAAACGTACAGACATCAATCACTGGAAATTCAAAGACCTTGACTTAAGCAAAATCTTATACAAAGAAGAAGCTGGTCCGGAAGTTGGATTATACAAAACAGAAGCACAGGATCATGGTATGGATGCCATCCTTGATATTGCTTTAGTAAGAGATGCAAAAGCAGCGTTAGATAATAAGCAAGCTGTTAAAGGCGAATACAAAATTCAAAATACAGACCGTTCAGCAGGTACGATGTTGTCTTATGAAGTGTCTACAAGACACAAAGGACAAGGTTTGCCGGATGCAACGATTCAATACAAGTTCAATGGTTCTGCCGGACAAAGTTTCGGTGGTTTCTTAGCGCCAGGTATTCAGTTTGAATTGGAAGGTGAAGCGAATGACTATTGGGGTAAAGGTTTATCCGGTGGCCGTTTGATTCTGTATCCTTCTAAGCAAGCGAAGTTCAAGCCGAGTGAGAACATAATCGTTGGTAACGTAGCATTCTACGGAGCTACAAGCGGTGAGTCTTACATCCGCGGACAAGCTGGTGAGCGTTTCTGTGTACGTAACTCAGGCGCGAAAGCAGTTGTTGAAGGTGTGGGCGATCACGGTTGCGAATACATGACGGGTGGTTTGGCTGTTATCTTAGGTGAGACAGGCCGTAACTTCGCAGCAGGTATGAGCGGTGGTGTTGCTTATGTATATGACAAAGCAAGAACATTCCCGGCACGTTGCAACATGGAAATGATTGAGTTTGATGTACTGGATGCGGAAGACAACCAGACATTGAAAACAATGATCGAGAACCATTTGAAATATACAGGTAGCGATGTAGCGCAGAATATCCTGAACAACTGGGATAGCGCCGTGAAGGATTTCGTTAAAGTAATGCCTTCCGATTACAAAGCAGTTTTGTTAAAAAGAAAAAGTCAAGGAAATAAGGAGGCCGTAATCAATGGGTAAGCCAACAGGATTTATGGAATTCGGCAGAGAGCTGCCAGGAAAAAGAGATCCGCAAGTACGTCTTAAAGACTATAAAGAACTCTATTTAGATTTCTCTGAAACACAGATAAAAAACCAGGCGGCGCGCTGCATGAACTGCGGTGTGCCTTTCTGCCACAGCGGTTGTCCACTGGGTAATATCATCCCTGAGTTCAACGATGCGGTATACAGAAACGACTGGGAAGAAGCTGCGGAGATCTTATTCTCTACAAACAACTTCCCTGAGTTTACAGGAAGAATCTGTCCTGCACCATGTGAAGCATCTTGCGTACTTGGTATCAACAAGCCTCCGGTAACGATTGAAAATATTGAGAAGAGCATCGTTGAGACAGCATTCGAAAAAGGCATCTTAAAAGCAAATCCGCCGAAGAAACGTACTGGTAAAACAGTTGCGGTTGTAGGTTCTGGCCCTGCGGGTCTGGCTGCTGCTGCACAGTTGAACAGTGCCGGTCATACGGTAACAGTATTCGAACGTGCTGATCAGGTTGGTGGTTTGTTACGTTATGGCATTCCTGATTTCAAACTGGAGAAATGGGTAATCGACCGTCGCGTGAAGCTGATGGAAGAAGAAGGTGTGATCTTCAAAACGAATACAAATGTTGGTGTTACTGTTAAAGCAAAAGATATCGTAAAACAATTCGATGCGATTGTATTGACAGGTGGTTCAACGGTTGGCCGTGATTTACCGATCCCGGGCAGAGAATTGAAAGGCGTACATTTTGCGATGGAATTCTTAAGTCAGCAAAACAAACGCGTTGCGAATATCAAAACTGAAGTTGACCATACCGGTGAAGCATACAAAAACGGTGACTTGTTAGCTACAGGTAAAAACGTAGTAGTTATCGGTGGTGGTGATACGGGTTCTGACTGCGTAGGCACTTCAAACCGTCATGGTGCGAAGAATGTATTGCAGTTTGAATTGATGCCGAAACCGCCGGAAGGCAAAAATGAAACAACACCGTGGCCAAACTGGCCGATGATCTTGCGTACGTCTACTTCGCACGAAGAAGGCTGCGATCGTTTGTGGTCAATCACAACAAAAGAATTCATCGGTGACGCAAACGGTAACTTAACAGGATTAAAAATTGCTGAGATGGGCTGGGTAACACCTGCAGACAGCAAGCTTCCGAAGTACCAGGAATTACCGGGTACAGAACGCGTGATCCCTTGTGAGTTGACCTTGTTGGCAATGGGCTTCTTACATCCACAGCATGCAGGTATGCTGAATGAATTGGGTGTGGAATACGATGAGCGCGGCAATATCAAAGCAAACGGCAAGTATCAGACAAACGTAGATAAAGTATTTACTGCAGGTGATATGCGCAGAGGTCAGTCATTGGTTGTTTGGGCAATCTCTGAAGGCCGCGAAGCAGCACGTAACGTAGATATCTTCTTAATGGGCACCACTAGCCTTGAAGCAAAAGATCACGGTATGCTTGATACGGTGTATGCATAAGTAAAAAGTTAAATTCTATATAATGGAAATGCCCTGGAGAAATTCAGGGCATTTTTTTGTCTGAACTATGATTTTTTTGATTTGGATGATTAAGATGATTTTTTCCTCTAATCACTTTATCATTTCAATCAAATGAGCCATCATATAGTTTATTTTTTCAGCAGCTTATTATGCTCTTCCAGCAGTGCAATGTATTTGCCCTTCCAGTGATCGACTTCCTGTTTGAGTTGCAAGATTATTTTTGAGTTGTATTCTTCCTTAGGATCTTCAGTTTTGTTAAGTGATTTCAGTTTGGGAAACCTGACTGAAAAATCGTAATGGATGATGCGACCGATTTTTAGAATGGTGTCGTTGTTCGTATCAAGCTTATATGATTATTAGGCTTAGTCAATATTATGAAGATTTGAATTTTATGAATACATTAGCTGAGCTCTATTCTACCAATTTAAATACTTAGACAAATGGATAACATCTCTCAAATAATTCAAGAGTTGAAAAATTTTCGAGACGAAAGGGATTGGGCACAATTTCATAACTCTAAAGATTTAGCTTTGGCTATTAATATCGAAGCCGGCGAGTTACTAGAGTTGTTTTTGTGGAAAAAAGCAGAAGAAGCAAATAAAGAAAAAGTGAAAGAAGAGTTGGCTGACATTCTTTCATTTGCATTTTTATTAGCAGATAAATATGATTTTGATGTTAGACAAATTGTACTTGATAAGATTAGTCAGAATGCTTTAAAGTATCCTGTTGATAAAGCTAAGGGTAATGCTAAAAAGTATGATGAATTATGAGTACATCCTTTGAATTAGCAATAGAAATTTCAGAACAATACGATTTTAAAAAAGAATCTTTAGATAAGATAGGACAAAATCCATGGGTAAAAAATCAGTGGCCGTTGGTTTATTTTATTCAAAATGAATCTGAGCGAGTAGCTTATGTTGGAGAGTCTACAAACGCTCTAAGTAGAATTAAAAACCATCTTTCAAATCCTCACAAATCCTCAGTTTTTAATAAGTTATCAATAATCGGTAGCGATAAATTTAACAAATCTGCGACACTAGATATTGAGTCGAATTTAATACAATACATAACTTCTGAAGGAACATATAAATTGCAAAATGGTAATTATGGTTTAATAAATCATAATTACTATCAGCAAGATTTATATAAAGATTTATTTAAAGAGATATGGGAAAAGTTAATCGAAAAGAAGATTGTAAGTAAATCTCTTAGTGAAATTGAAAACACTGAACTTTTTAAATATTCGCCATATAAATCATTAAATGAAGATCAATACGCTTCCGTTATAGAAATACTTAAAGGCTTATGTTCAAAAGAATCAAATAGAATTTTTGTTAAAGGAAGTGCAGGTACAGGCAAAACCATTTTAGCTACTTATCTTATCAAATTACTTCATTCAGAAATTACGGATTCTCAACCTGAGGAATTTAATAATGATGAACTTGTAGAAGTAAGTTACATTAAAGCTTTTCAGGAAAAATATCCCAATGCCAAAATTGGATTGGTTATAGCAATGACTTCTTTAAGAGAGTCATTGCAAAATGTATTTAAAAGTATTCCAGGATTAAAAGCTTCAATGGTATTAAATCCTTCAGATACTTTTAAAAAAGAAAAATATGATTTATTAATAATAGACGAGGCCCATCGATTACGCCAGTATAAAAATATCAGCTGGATGGGGACTTTCAGAAAAAATAATCAAAAGCTTGGTTTAGATGATAATGGTGATGAATTAGATTGGATAATTGAAAATAGTAAAAATCAAATTTTCTTTTATGATTCAGATCAATCCATAAAGCCATCAGACATAGGTGAAAACAAATTCGCTCAATTATTAAATAAGGAAGACACACTTCAACTTGAGTTGGCTTCGCAAATGAGAGTAAAAGGCGGCAATAATTATATAAGCTTTGTTGACAAGTTACTTCATAATAGAGAGGATAGACATATTTATCAAATTAAAAATTACGAATTAATATTTTTTGATTCATTGAAAGATCTTTATAATAAACTTGGAGAAAAAGAAAAGCAATACGGCTTATGCAGGTTAATTGCTGGTTATTCCTGGCCTTGGTTATCAAAAGAAAATAAAAATGCAGTTGATATAGAAATTGAGGGAGTAAAACTTCAATGGAATCAAACTGATAAAGATTGGATCAATAGTCCTAATGCATTCAATGAAGTTGGCTGTATTCATACAACGCAAGGTTATGATCTTAATTACACAGGAGTAATATTCGGACGAGAAATAAAATACAATCCTTTGACAAAATCAATTGAAATCGACTCTTCAATGTATTTTGATCAGAATGGGAAGAAAGGGATTTCTGATAGAGAAGCGCTAAAGTCATATATTATTAATATTTATAAAACAATTATGTACCGAGGTATCAGGGGTACATTTGTTTATGCATGTGATCCTAATCTTAGGGAATATTTAAAACAATATATTTTAAGTTTTCAAAAGGAATTGCCTTTCAGAATAATACCCTTTCAAGAAGTTAAGCCTTATGTAAATGCCGTTCCTTTAATTGACATATTAGTTGCAGCGGGAGCTTTTAGCGATCTTCAAATTCATTCTAATTTTGAATGGATTGAATTACCGTTTCCTATTTCTGTTAAAGAAGGATATTTTGTTTGTAAGGTGGTTGGCGAATCAATGAATAAAAAAATACCAAACGGTTCTTATTGTTTATTTCATCAAGATTTTGGAGGCAGCAGAGAGGGTAAAATAGTATTAGTAGAATCAACAAATATTCAAGATTCCGACTTTGGCTCTGGATACACTGTAAAAGAATACCATAGTAAAAAAGCTATTGATAATGATGGCTGGACTCATTCATCCATCATTTTAAAGCCGTTGTCCGACAATCCGAATTACGACGATTTGATTTTAGAAGAAGAGGATTTAATTGATTTTAAGGTGAAAGGAATTTTTGTTAAAGTATTATAATGGATGTTTCTAGTAAATAATGAAACTAAAAGCTTGGCTTGATACTTTAATAACTATTATACATAAAAGGCTATTCTAGAGGAGAAATCAATATTCACTTTTCTCTGAATGATGATCCTTCTGATTTAGATGATTTAATGGCTTGGCTTTATTTAAATCATACAATCACCTAAATCATAAAAATCCCAGTTCAGACAATCAAAACCCAATCCCGATCGAAAACCCATACGGCATATTAAAATCGTTATGCGCGTTCGATGTATAAAACATCGGGTTGTAGGTAATACTTAACATCACCGCTTCTTTTACGATCGGGTGGTAACGCAAACCAAAGTTGCCGTTGACGCTGGAGTAGAAAACACCGCCGAAATCCTGCACAACAAAATCAGCACCTGCTTCCACATAAAACTTTCCGATACCGGCCAGTCCGTATAAGCCGTGGTAGAGATTAACGGCTCCAGGAACATCTTTTTCAGCCGATCCGGTTATGTAGCCACTTCCCACATGCGGGTTTACAGTAAAGTGATCGTTGACACGGAAAATACGTTCGTAATGTATGGACAGTTCACTTTGCCTTAAAATAGAAAAATACATCACATTGTTTGACCGGCTCGACTCAGAGATATATTCGCTTTCCTGAGAGAAACTTGAAATGGATACTAGAAGACAAAATGTGCAGAACAGGTATTTCATAAGAAGTAATTATTTTTCTAAAATACCAAAACTATTTATATTCCATTGCTATCTGTCTCCAATTAAATGATAAATTTATATTCTATAAACCTTCAACTATGAATAGCATGAAAAAAATCACCTTAGTAACAACCCTTTTTCTATCATCACTTTTCTTTTCGATCCAATCATTTTCACAAAATGCCGAAAGTGGTTATTTAATGATTACTGTTTATGAATCCATGATTCAGGATTTTTCGAAAATTGTTGTTATTGAAAATGGCGCTAAGATTCAGGAAGTACAGTTAAGAAATGTTTCAACAAAAGAGATAGAATACAACCAGATTCAGGTAAACAATACACTGGATAAATATAAAAAAGCCGGCTATAAATTAGTAAGCGCTTCTAAAGGCAGCACCAATATTGCCCCCGGACAGTTTGTGTTGATTTCTACTTATATCTTAGAAAAAGAATAATTTTTATGGAAACGAAAAAATCAGTAACCAATACCATAACCATCAATGCACCGGCAGCAGATGTATGGGATGCCCTGGTGAATCCTGCAAAGACCAAAGTATATATGTTCGGTTGTGAAACCGTCTCCGATTGGAAAGTCGGCAGCGATCTGCTCTGGCGAGGCAATTACGAAGGCAAGGAGATGGTCTTTGTAAAAGGAAAAATCAAATCAATTGAGCCAAATAAACAATTGGTATATACCGTGTTCGACCCCTTCGCCTCTTACCCCGACATTCCTGAAAATCACCTGAACGTTACCTATAAGTTAGAACAGCAAGGCCAGCAGACGATCTTAACCGTTATACAGGACGGCTTTGAAGGTGCCGCTGAAGGAGAGAAGCGTTACGAAGATGTCTATAACAAAGGCGAAGGCTGGAACCCGATTCTGGTTCAGATCAAAGCGCTGGTCGAAGGATGAATAGATCAATAAAACATTTCATTTTATTCACCCAACAATCTATTTCAATTTTATATTCTTTTTTAATATCAATCATTATAGACAATTATGATAAAATTAACTTCGCTCGTATTT
This sequence comes from Cytophagaceae bacterium, assembly GCA_021151805.1. Taxonomy (GTDB): domain Bacteria; phylum Bacteroidota; class Bacteroidia; order Cytophagales; family Cytophagaceae; genus Cytophaga. Next base: position 22,599 of record JAGKWN010000036.1, read on the forward strand.
CTATTTTTGATTTCATTGGCATTAAGAGCACAGATTTCAAACGCTATTTTTCCGAATAATCCGGGTCAGCAAAAAAGAATATCAACCAGTGCCAGCAACCAAAGGGTAACTGCAATCAATAAACAACGCCTGGATAGCATTGTTTCTTCATTGGATAAATATTCATATACATATGATGCAGATGGAAATCAAACTCTTAGAATCAGATATGTGAGGGACAATGGTTCAAATTCCTGGATTCCATACAACAAATTTGAAGACACGTATGATGATGTTGGAAATCCGATTCTAACTATAACATCCTCTTGGGATGACATAAACAATATATATGTTCCAGATTATAAATATGAAAGTGAATATGATGTAAATAAAAATCAAACATTGAAGATTACTTATTCTTGGTATGGCAACCCTTCCAGTTGGCACCCGTTACAAAAATCTGTGAATACATTTGGATCGAACGGAAAGATAAGTAGCATCAATAATTACTCTTGGTCAGGGACTGTTTTGATGCCTGATAATTATATCGTATTCACCTATAACAACAAAAAATTATTGGTAGAGGAGACTCAATACAATATGGCAGACGTCATAGAATCTCAAAAAACATATACATACGACTCGAATGATAATCTTATTTCTGAAACCAGTAGTCATTATGATTATAATAACAATTCAGAAATGGATAGTGGAAATAAATATGAATACACATACGATTCCCAAAATAATGTAACACGTTTAGTGGAGTCGGAATGGAATGTCGGAATACAAGATTGGGAAAACACAAGCAAAACCGAAAATGAATTTGATCTTCAAAATAATCAAACAGCAATTATTAAATCCGATTGGGATGCACAAACCAATATGTGGATGTACGCTTATAAAAATGTATACAGCTACGATAATGCATATACAATAACAAATTTAATTGTGCCTGGAGAATTTGACGAAACAATTAAACATAAATTGACGAGTTTTGTTTCGTATGGTTTTGTTAATGAAGATTGGGAGCCAGGGCAGGAATATACCCTATATTATACAAACACAACAACTACTGGATTAGTGAATACAGCCTCAAACGTTTTAAAAGTGTATCCAAATCCTGCAAACGATAGAGTGGTTTTTACAGATAAAACGAGTGATGCTGCAACACTGGAATTATTCAATCAGCAAGGGAGTCTTGTATACAAAAATGGAATTGTCATGAACCTACCGGTTTCTGTTGAAGGCCTTGCTCAGGGCATTTATTTTTACCGCATCTCAAGTATCAATGCTGAAAGTTATAATGGTACATTAATCATAGAATAAGTACAAACCAATACGCACATTGCTTCAATGAAAAACAGAATTGCTTTTCTTTTTATTTTCTTTCAGATGTTTACATACCATGCATTCTGTCAGACAGATGCTGTCGAAAATAAAATCAACGCTTTGATCGAAAAAATGACGTTGGAAGAAAAGATCGGACAAGCATGTTTAAAAGGAACTTCAAGCCGCAGCAAAGGCCTGTCGGACGAACTGAAAGAGCAGGTGCGCAAAGGGCTTGTCGGTGCTATTCTGAATCTCACTGACACCGCACTTGTTTTACAGATTCAAAAGATTGCTGTTGAAGAAAGCCCTAATCATATACCATTGCTGTTTGGGCGTGATGTAATTCATGGTTATAAAACAATCTTTCCGATTCCTTTAGGTTTATCGGCAACCTGGAATGCGGCTATTGCTGAACAGACGTCTGCTGTTGCCGCCCATGAATCCTATGCACGCTGTATCAACTGGACGTTTGCACCCATGGTGGATGTTTGTCGCGATGCCCGTTGGGGGCGCATTGCCGAATCGCCGGGTGAAGATCCTTATCTGGCATCTGTCTTGACCAAGGCGTACATCAAAGGCTACCAGGGCGAAGATTTGTCGGCGCCAGGAAACATTCTTGCGTGCACAAAACATTTTGCTGCTTACGGAGCAGTAGAAGGCGGGCGGGATTACAATACGGTAAATATATCAGAGTCCTTACTCCGCAATGTGTATCTGCCACCTTTTAAAGCAGCTGTTGAAGCTGGCTCAGCAACGTTCATGACTTCATTTAATGATGTGAACGGCGTTCCGGCTTCAGGCAATTCATTTTTATTAAAAGATGTATTGCGTGAAGAATGGAAGTACGATGGATTTGTAGTAAGCGATTGGAACTCGGTTACGGAGATGATCACGCACGGCTATTGTGCCGATGAAAAGGAGGTGGCATTAAAAGCTGCAACAGCAGGTATGGACATGGAAATGACAAGCCAGTCATACGCACACCAACTGAAGGTCTTGATTCAGGAAAAGAAGATTACAGAAGAACAGTTGAATGAAATCGTGCGGCACATACTGCGGATAAAATTCCGTGCAGGTGTTTTTGAGAATCCTTATTTCAAAGAAAAAGATTCGTTTAAGATACTCGACCCGGCTTCTCTGGAGCTAGCTAAAACTTCTGCCGTAAAAAGTTTTGTACTACTGAAAAATGAAAAACAGATCTTGCCGCTTTCAACCAATAAAACAGTTGCTGTGATTGGTCCGCTGGCGCATGCACACAAAGAGCAGCTGGGTACGTGGATTTTTGATGGCGATAAAACAAATTCCATTACACCGCTTACAGCCTTGCTGCAAACATATGCTACTGCCAATGTAAAATACGCTGCAGGTTTGAAATATAGTCGCGATGAATCCGAAGAAGGATTTAAAGAAGCATTGGCTGCAGCTAAAAAATCAGAAGTGATTTTATTTTTTGCAGGTGAAGAAGCTATTCTTTCGGGTGAAGCGCATTCGCGCGCCGATATCAGTTTGCCCGGTGTGCAAGAGAAGCTCATACAGGCATTGGCTAAGGCAGGCAAGCCAATTATACTGGTGATCATGGCGGGCCGTCCTATTACCATTGATCGTATATTGCCTAACGTTGCTGCCGTTGTGATGGCCTGGCATCCGGGTACCATGGCTGGTCCGGCGCTCGCAGATGTGCTGACAGGCAAGGAAAATTTTTCGGGCAGGCTAACCGTTACCTGGCCAAAAACAGTCGGACAGATTCCAATCTATTACAATCATACCAATACGGGAAGACCTGCAGACTCAACATCGTTTGTAGGCATTAAAGATATTCCGGTTGAAGCGTGGCAGAGTTCACTCGGCAACAATTCGCATTACCTGGATGCGGGTTTTACGCCCCGTTATACATTTGGCTATGGCATGTCATATACATCGTTTTCATACGGTGATATTCTTCTTAAGAAAAATACATTGGATCAAAGCGATAGTTTGAAAGTAACCGTGACCATCACCAACACAGGAGCAAGAACCGGAACAGAAACGGTACAGTTGTATATACAGGATGTATCAGCTTCGATCGTTCGCCCGGTACGTGAGTTAAAGGCTTTTACACAGGTTGAACTGAAAGCCGGTGAGAGCAGAGAGATACAATTGAGCGTTCCTGTTGCTGAACTTGGCTTTTATACCAACGAAGGAAAGTATGTTGTTGAGCCAGGTACGTTCAACCTATGGGTTGCACCGGATGCAGCGAGCGGAGCAAAACAAGTATTTACAGTGAAATAATAAAAAACGAAACCCTCCAGGGGGTTTACACCTTTGGAAGGTTAATTAGAGATCTATCGCCAATAATTATGAGTGACATAGAAAAAAACTTATCGTGGCACGATTTTGAAAAAGTAGATATCCGTACCGGTACTATTGTTCAGGCTGAAATATTTTCGGAAGCAAAAAAGCCTGCTTATAAATTACTCATTGATTTCGGTCCGCTAGGCATTAAAAAAACTTCTGCGCAGATCACGGTTTTATATTCAACGGAAGAACTCATCGGAAAACAAGTGGTGGCCGTTGTTAATTTTCCCGACAAACAGATTGCAAACATTCAGAGCGAATGCCTGATCCTCGGAGCGCTAGGCGACAACAAAGAAATCACGCTGCTGACGCTGGATAAGGGAGTGGAGAATGGATTGAGAATAGGGTAAACAGTGTAGAGTTAAAAGTGTATAGTGTAAACATCAACAAAGAGAAATCGTAACGAATAAGCAACGATTACTCTTTACACTCTACACTTTCAACGTACGATAGAGTACTTAAAATAAAATAGAGACGACCTTACTTGTTATACTTATTCCTATAATCCACCGGCGACATGCCCGCTACTTTTTTGAATACATCTCTGAAAGCTTTTACATCGGTATAGCCAACATCATACATCACTTCGTTCACATTCTTTCTGCCTGATTCGAGTTGTTTTTTTGCAGCCTCGATCTTTACGCGCTGAATGTATTCTACAACTGTGTTTGTTGTTGCCTTTTTAAACCGGCGCTCAAAGGTACGGCGGCCAATGCCAAAGGTATCTGCCAGTTCATCCACCGTTATTTTAGCAGCAAAATTATTTTCAATAAACTCCTGTGCTTTTAAGATCGGCAGGTCATCATGTTCTTTCTGTCCTTTAAACATCATGAATTGTGACTGCGATCCTCTGTCCATTTCAAGCAAAAAGAATTTGGATGCCATGATTGCCATTTCGCGGTTGGTATATTTTTCTACCAGATATAAAAGCAGGTTCCAGTAGGATGTAGCCCCGCCACTGGAGTAGATACCGTTCTGTTCTGTAATAATTTTATCATCGGTAAGAATTACATCCGGAAACATGGTTCTGAATTCATTGGCATACAGCCAGTGTGTGGAACAACTTTTATCTTTCAGTAATCCTGTAGAAGCCAGTAAAAATGAACCAATGCATAAACTGGCAACTTCAGCGCCCTGCTTATATTGATCAACAATCCATGGAATGAAATCGGTGTTCTTTTTAAGCGCTGTCTGTATCGGGCCGCTTAACGCGGGAATAATGATGAGGTCTGTTTTCTTCACATCTTTCAACAACGCATCGGTATGAATGGAGATAAGTCCGTCGTGCAGCTTTACTTCTTCGGTAAGTCCGACAAGTTTGACTGAAAATGCCGGTTGCAGGTTAGCTATTTTTAGGAAATTGTTGATGGCCGTAAACATATACCTCGGATCTACCAGACAAGCTGGGATTGAGGTCTCAAGAACTAAAATGGACACGTGTTTCATATGGTAAAGTAAAACAAAAGATATGTCGTAATCAACCCGTCACTTTGTCGTTTTTACACAACCTGGGGTGGGATATTGCCACTATATTTGTAGCATCAAAAGTTTAAAAATACCTATGAAGCCAACAAATCGTTCAATAAGTGAATTATTTTCGCAAGGAAAGTTTTCAAGTGTGTATGAATTTTTCAGCGAGGATATGGAGTGGAATATCGTTGGGAATACAAGGATTAAAGGAAAGCAATCTGTCGTGGATTTTTGCTCACAGATGATGATTGAAATGGAGTCGGCTGTGTTAACGAATGATAATATTATAGAGGCTGGGAATCAAATTGTAATTGAAGGAAAATGTAGTTATTTTAATGCAGGCGGACAGAAATCTTTTGTAAACTATTGCGATATTTATTCTTTCGAAGGCCATGCAATTAAAAGAATACATTCGTACTGCATAGAAGCCGATAATTAAGAGAAAATGGGAAACTATTTTTTAGAAAAGGATATTGAGGTGTTCTATGTACAAGCGGATTCTTTTCCGGATGGTGTGCTGGCAGCGCATCAGCAATTACATAGATTGATTCCGTATTCGGATAAGCGCAGATATTTTGGAATTTCAAGTCCGGATAAAACCGGAACCATTATTTATAAAGCTGCCGCAGAAGAACTAACGGAACAGGAAGCTGAAAAACTGGGACTGAAAACGTTTATTTTAAAAAGCGGAAATTACACGAGTATTGTAATTAAAAATTATCAAAAAGAAATTACAGCAATCGGAAAAGCTTTTGGCATACTGCTTTCAGATCCTGCCATTGATCCGCAGGGAGCGTGTGTTGAATGGTATCTGAATGATACAGACGTTCAGTGCATGGTGCGGTTAATAAAGTAACAGAAAACTATAAACAGACTACCATATATGAAAAACGAAATCACTATTGAAGCAACCGTACAGGCGCCAGTAGATAAAGTATGGAAATACTGGAACGAACCCGCACACATCATGCAATGGTGCCAGGCTTCGCCGGAATGGCATGCACCTGCTGCAAAAAATGATTTAAGAACAGGCGGAACTTTTTCTACCACCATGGCTGCAAAAGATGGCAGCATGAGCTTTGATTTCGGCGGTGTGTACGACCAGGTAAAAACAAACGAATTGATTGAATACACCCTTGGCGATGGCAGAAAAGTAAAAATTGTTTTTTCTAAAGCTGGCGATGCTACAAAAGTTGTTGAAAGTTTTGAGCCGGAAGGTCAGAACCCAAGAGAGATGCAGCAGGCAGGCTGGCAGGCGATCCTGAACAGCTTCAAAGATCATACAGAAAAAAATTAATGAACCGTTCACTTTTAAAACTTATATACTTATGAAAATTCTTAAAAAAATAGCTATCGGCCTTGTTGCATTGATTGTACTCTTACTGGTTGTGGCAATCTTTATTCCGACTACCTACACGGTATCCGTATCTACTACGATTGATAAGCCTCAGCAGGAAGTGTATGATTATGTGAAGCTGATCAAAAACCAGGAGCACTATAGCGTTTGGGTCATGGAAGATCCTAATATTGTTATGACCTATACAGGTACTGATGGTACGGTTGGTTTTTTAGCACAATGGAAAAGTGAAAAAATGGGTGAAGGAGAGCAGCAAATTACCAAGGTTGACGGTGAACGTGTAGATGTAGATTTGAGATTTAAGGGACATGATGAGGAACAAAAGGCGGCGACTATTGTAAAATCAATTTCTGAAAATCAAACACAGGTAACAAGTGAGTTTTATGGCCACACTGGATATCCATTTAACATTATGTGTTTCGTTGGTAAAATGTTTATCACTGATGCCCAAACAAAGAATCTGGCGAATCTGAAAGCCATTCTTGAAAAAAAATAATTTTCTGAAAAGTTAAAAACAAGAAGCCATGCTTATACTTGCTTACATTGTTGGTGTTATTGTAGTGTTACTTGTTGTTGCAGCGCTGATTCCGAAGGCTTATATCATCGAATCGGAAGTGGTGATCAATAAGCCGAAAGAAGAAGTCTTTAAGTATGCCGTTCAGTTGAAGAACCAACCGTATTATAATAAATGGATAATGGCCGACCCGAATGTAAAGATGAACTATACTGGCATAGATGCTGCCGTTGGGTTTATTGCTGCATGGGAAGGCAAGGATGCAGGCAAAGGAGAACAGGAAATTAAAAGCATCACCAATGGAAATGCATACCATGTGGAGTTGCGTTTTGAAAAGCCTTTCAAAGGTATCAATCAGTTGTATGTAAATATTGAAGCACTTACACCTACGCAAACAAAAGTGAAAACGCTTTTTGATACGTATACACCGTTTCCAATGACACTAATGATTCCATTGCTTAAAAACATGCTTCAAAAAGATATGAATACCAATGCGCAAAACCTGAAAAAAGTTATTGAAGTACAGCAATAATTAAGACATGACAGTAGAAGTATTCAAAACAAATGTAACAGATGTTGAGGTCGCTAATAAAATTATTAGTGACCTCAGCTCTCATTTGCCGGAATCGAGAATCAATTTTGACCTGACGGATTGCGATAATATACTCCGGATTGAAAGCGCCGGTATCATCCAGCCGCAAAGCGTAACCGAGCATATGATCCGCTGGGGCTATTTTTGTGAAGTTCTGGAAGCATAAAAGACCTACTTTTTTCTCTCTATTATTTTGTATTGCCTCTCGTAACATTCGTTAACGGGTTATGCTTCAATTATGTAAAAAATCCTACGCTTAATGTAAAAGCTATCAGCGGAAAAAATGTATCTTGACTATTCAAAAAATAAAATTTTTGAAAGACAACATGAGTCAGATACCGGATAAAGACACTCTTAAGCTGCTTCGAATTCCCTTTTCATTTTTTTTAATGCCTCTGTTCCTGCTTGCATTAAGTCAATCAGGCGTATCGGCATTGAACATGCATGTTGTGATTTCATTTATACTGATACACTTACTGGTTTATCCGTCGAGTAACGGATATAACAGTTATATAGACAGAGACGAAGATAGCATCGGTGGCTTAGAGAAACCTCCGCTGCCTACAAAAAAGCTTTATTATACAACTCTTTTCATGGATGCGACTGCAGTTGCATTTGCCTGGATCCTGATCACACCTTTGTTTGCTGCCTGCATTGTTCTTTATATTCTTGCTTCAAGAGCTTATAGTTCAAAAGAAATTCGCTTAAAGAAATACCCATATGCAGGATTTCTTACAGTAGTAATTTTTCAGGGAGCTTTTACCTATTACATGTGCTACGCTGGTATCTCCGGCCATGCATTAGTGCTGAATGAAGCTACTATATATTTGTTACTGGCATGTTCCTGCCAGATTGCCGGCGCTTATCCGCTCACACAAATTTACCAGCATCAGCAGGATCTTAAAGAAGGTGTCATTACCATCAGTTACAAACTTGGTTATGTAGGCACCTTTATATTTACCGGCGTGCTGTTTGCGATTGCAAACGTATTTTACTTTTTATATTTCAACATGATCGGACAAACGGCACATTTCTTTCTACTGCAGGTGTTCTTTATTCCGATTATTGGTTTTTATATTTATTGGTTTATAAGAGTATTAAAAAATACCACTGCTGCAAATTTTAAAAATACCATGTACATGAATCTGGTTGCAGCAACTTGTATGAATAGTTGTTTTTTGGCCTTACACTTTATTAATTGTTGAAACCGTGAGTTACATTGCAGCCATAGAAACAAGCGTTCCCGCTTACTCTCATACACAAGATGAGTTTGCAACATTCTATTCCAATTCTACCAAGGATGAAGATGTTAAAAGAAAAATAAAAATCATCGCGGCGAAAACTGGTATCAACAAACGTTATTCAGTACTACAGGATTATAGTCTCTCCCCGCAGGCCTTTGAATTTTATTCAAAAGATGTTTCCTTGTTACCCGAACCAGGACTTACAAAACGCATGCAGGTCTTTAAGGAAGAAGCCATACAGCTTTCATTAAAAGCAGTTGCCAAAATTTCCGGATTCGAGAAAATAAAAAATAACATTACACATCTAATCACAGTTACCTGTACGGGTTTGTTCGCACCGGGGCTGGATATTCAGCTAGTACACGAACTACAGCTTTCTCCTTCCATACACCGCAGCAGCATCAACTTCATGGGTTGCAATGCAGCTATCCTTGCTTTAAAGCAGGCAGATGAAATCTGCAGGTCAAATGGAAACGCAAAAGTATTGATTGTATGTACAGAATTATGCTCCATTCATTTTCAGAAAGATTATTCCGACGATTATATTGTTTCAAATCAACTCTTCGGTGATGGTTGTGCAGCTGTATTGGTTACTGCCGGTCCGATGGAAATTACATCGGGCGCGTTGATCAAAATAAATGAATTCCATTCCTTACTCTTACATAAAGGCTATAATGATATGGCCTGGCAGTTATCCGAAACAGGCTTCAGGATGAACCTTACAACCTATGTTTCGGATCTGATCAATGGCAATATTAAAAAGATGCTGGAGGATGTGCACGTACAGGCCGATACTATAGACTTCTGGGCAGTGCATCCGGGTGGTAAAAAAATCATTGATGGGTTTTGTGATGCGCTGGAACTGGATAAGACAAAGCTCGCTGCATCGTATGATGTGTTAAGGGAATATGGTAACATGTCTTCGCCAACGGTATTGTTTGTACTGAAACAGGTACTGGAAAATAATAAGCAGGTGCAGAAAGGCGAATCAATTTTTACTGCCGCATTCGGACCTGGCCTGAGCATTGAAACGGTGAAACTGGTATATGCTTAAATTCAGAAGTCATACAAAAGAACTGTTAGACGGCGATAATATTCCTGCACCGGATCTGTTTCGAAATTTAAAAGAACTGGATACGGTTAATACACTGCTGGGCGGTTATAACATCAGCTTATCGGCGCTCAATACAATCGTACAGGATCAGAAGCACTATACGCTGGTTGATATTGGCTGTGGCGGCGGCGATACATTGAAATATATTCATAAGTGGAACACACGTGTCGGGAAAAACATTTCGCTCATTGGTATTGATATCAAACCCGTATGTATTGAATATGCTGCACTGAATACTGCCGGATTACCGATCCGTTATATCTGTGATGATTACAGATGTCTCTATAATTACGAGCAACATGTTGACATCATCCATGCATGTTTATTCTGCCATCATTTAGATGAAGCCCAGCTGATCGAACTGGTTACATTTGCATTGAACCACAAAGCCATTCTGGTCATTAATGACCTCGAACGGAATAGCATTGCGTATCATTCCATAAAACTGCTTACTCGATTGTTCTCTAAATCATATCTTGTAAAAAACGACGCACCTTTATCTGTTGCCCGTGGGTTTAAAAAAAGAGAGTGGCTGGACATACTTGCAAAGGCGGGAGCAGTGCATTATACAGTAAAAAATAAATGGGCCTTCCGTCACCAGGTCATTGTATATGGAAACAAGTCCTGAAAATTATTCCTGCGCCATTATCGGCGGTGGTGTTGCCGGACTGAGTCTCGCCATTCAGCTGGCTGACGCGGGGATTAAAACCATTGTGTTCGAAAAAAATACCTACCCTTTTCATAAGGTCTGCGGCGAGTATATTTCCATGGAGAGTTGGAATTTTTTGATGGAGTTGGGCTTGCCGCTTGCAGAGATGAACTTACCAATGATCCGGGAAGTAGGCATCAGTTCTGAAAAAGGATTTATGCTGCGTGCACCACTGGCATCAGGTGGTTTCGGGATCAGTCGCTTTGCCCTAGACAACGAGTTGTTTGCGCTTGCAAGACAGAAGGGGGTAACCATACTTGAAAATTGCAAGGTTCAGTTTGTTAAACAAGAGTCCCGTCACATCACGCTTATTACTACTACCCAGGGAACGTTCACCGCGCAGATTGTTTGCGGCAGCTACGGAAAATATACACCCTCATTTGCCCGCAATATGCAGGAGCCAAAAAAGAATATAAATTATATAGGCGTCAAATACCACGTCAAAACCAATTTTCCCGACAACCGGATTGAGCTGCATAATTTTGAAGGAGGCTACTGCGGCATTTCAAAGGTTGAAGGTAATGTGTGTTGCCTGTGTTACCTGGCAACTGCCGATCAGTTGAAACAAGCCGGGAATAATATCAAGGAACTGGAAGAAAAAGTACTGCATAAAAATCCATTCTTAAAAAAAATATTTACCGAATCCGAATTTCTGTTTGAAGAGCCGGTAGTCATCAGCAATGTTACGTTTCATAAAAAGAGCACTTATGAAAACGGAATTTTTTTGTTGGGCGACGCGGCAGGTTCCATCACACCACTCTGCGGAAACGGCATGAGCATGGGTTTGCGTGCGTCCAATATGCTGGCGCAATTACTGATCAGCTTTTTTAAGGAAGATGTTTCGAAAGATGCATTGATCCATGCCTATGCGCTGGCATGGAATGATCAGTTCAAATTTCGGATTCAGACAGGATATTATTTACAAAGCCTTTTCGGCAAAAAGAATACGACACACCTGGTGTTAAAAGCATTGAACGCAATGCCCCGGTTTACGCAAAAGATCATCGGCCTTACGCACGGAAAACCTTTTTAAATGCTGCAAATAGTCTTTCAACATAGCAAGTTTCGGATTTTATTATAAATCAGAACCCCGTATTTTTGTATGTAAAGAACCATGCTATGAACGAACAGGAAGAGGTAAATTACCAGCGTATTGCCGAAGCAATTGAATACATACAGGCCAACTATAAAAGTCAGCCGGGCCTAGATGAAATTGCAGCAGAAGTGCATGTAAGCCCGTTTCATTTCCAGCGCTTATTTACAGAATGGGCTGGCGTGAGTCCGAAAAAATTTCTACAGTTCATCAGCATCGAACATGCCAAACAAATTTTGAAAAATACGAGCACGCCATTGTCAGAAGTAGCTGAATCTGCAGGCCTATCCGGTACAGGCAGGCTGCACGATCTGTTTGTGAGCATTGAGGGTATGACGCCCGGCGAATATAAAAACGGAGGAAAAGCACTTACCATTCAATATGATTTTGCACAAACCATTTTTGGTGAAGTACTTATTGCTTCAACATCAAAAGGCGTTTGTTATATGGCATTCATAGAAACAAAAGAACAGGCACGAAGAGATCTGCAACAGCATGTCCCCAATGCAACGTTTATTCAGACGAGTGATGTCTACCAGCAACAGGCGCTGGCAGTTTTCAATCAGGAAAAAAAAGATTTAAACAGAATCAAATTGCATTTGAAAGGAACCGATTTTCAACTTAAAGTCTGGAATGCCTTGCTGAAAATTCCTTCTGGAAATTTAACAACGTATGGAAGCATTGCAACAGCCATTCAAAAGCCTGCTGCATCTAGGGCTGTAGGTACGGCCATCGGCAGCAACCCGATTGCGTTTTTAATTCCTTGTCACCGGGTGATACAAGCAAGCGGAAATTTTGGTGGCTATATGTGGGGCCCGACAAGAAAGGCAGCAATTATTGGTTGGGAAGCAGCGAAAAATAGTGGACAGTAAACAGTAGTTTAAAAGATATAAATTATGCAGAAGAAGATAGAATTCACATCGGATAAAACTGACTACTTTCCACTGACTACTGCCCACTCTTCAACTGACAACTTACTTCCTTTTGATGGGATCGTTCACTATTATGGAAAAATAATGAGTATTGCTAATGCAGACTTCTATTTTAACACATTGATGAAAACCATTGAGTGGAAAAATGACGAAGCCATTATATATGGTAAACACATTATAACCAAGCGCAAGGTTGCCTGGTACGGCAACAGTAATTTTTCTTATACCTATTCCAACACAACCAAAGAAGCATTACCCTGGACAAAAGAGCTGCAGGAGTTGAAACAACTTGTAGAGAAACTTTCAGGTGACACATTCAATTCCTGTTTGTTAAACCTGTATCACAATGGAGATGAAGGAATGGCCTGGCACAGCGACGATGAAAAATCGCTGGGTCTGAATACATGCATCGCATCCTTAAGTTTTGGCGCTGAACGGAAATTTTCATTAAAGCATAAAGTATCCAAAGACAATGTTTCCCAATTATTGGAAAACGGTAGTCTACTTATCATGAAAGGTGCAACCCAAAGTAACTGGCAACACTGCCTGCCAAAAACAAAAAAGGTCACCACCCCAAGGATTAATTTGACATTCCGGACGATTATTTTGTAAGGAATCTTTCCTTAATAGACTATAAACCTTCGTGCGCATATTAATCCTCTAAGGGTTTGTATGAAACTTTGTTTGCTCGTTAACCTTAAAGGTGTATTAGCAAGGACTTCCTATGGCCCCAGTGGGTGAACATATCTATAGATATAGCATAATAAAATGAAGCAAGCACAATACCGAAGGTATTTAAAGAATAACTTTGGTATGTACATAGAACGGGTTATGTATTTTTGCTATAAACATGCGTCCCGCCTTAGTCGGTTAAACATGAATTAATTAAAAAAAGAATTCTCTTCAACAAAGATCGACTTCAAGTTTTTTAAAAGAACATCAGCAGTTTTTTTATTTATATCCTTTTATATACCCCGTCAATGCTGGTTTATAGGATGATATGTGAAATTCTTATTAAATGTTCAAACACGTTTAACATATGTTAAAC
>JAGKWN010000163.1 GCA_021151805.1 Cytophagaceae bacterium
ACATTAACACATATAACATCAGAGCATTACAAAATAATTTATCTATGTTATTTTTTTGCACACACACTTTTTGTCTTACATAATGCTCAGATAACGACAGCAAGGCACTTTTATGTTGTGTGGTTGTAAAATTAAATATTAAAACAATAAATATCTGAAAAACAAATATTTATAAATTATATTATCATATACTCAAAATTTTAAGATGATAATGCGTAACAAAAAGCAATGCGTTTACGAATACAACTTACATTTCAACAGACACACTTAACAGTTCAACGCCTGCATTGGTATGGGTTAAGATGTTTTAAATAAATTTAAAATAGTACCAAAAATTGCAATTTTGATTTCTTGTTATAACTTTGTTTTTGTTGATTTTAAATTATAATATCTTATTTAAAATTAAACTGCCAGCTTTTCTCATTCATTAAACGTTTTTTAATGTTAAACTCTCAGATTCTTGACGTAGCTATTGGATTGGCAATCATGTACTTGTTTCAAAGTATACTGGTTTCCGGCATTAGCGAAGCATTAAATATATTTCTGAATACCAGAGGCCGGATCCTGGCAAAAGCCATGCACAAGGCCCTGAGCAGTAACAATGGCAACGATTTTTTATACACGGAATTATACAATTCTCCATTTATCCGTCAATACACCAAAATCCGTAAATGCCCGGCCTATATCCGCACACAGGATTTTACAAACAGTATCATTTCAGCCTTGTACGCAGGCCAGGAAGGCACTGCCCTATCCATGGAAATTATCCGCGAACGCATCAAAACATTTCCCGAAGGAGATTTCCGTGACCTGCTCTACGCAAAGGCTGTAATCGCTGAAGACAGCATGGATACATTCAGACAGGCGATTGCAGAATGGTTTGACAACTATATGCTGGAGGTAAGTGAATGGTATAAGAACCGCATTAAACTCGTGATTGCTTCCCTCGCCTTTGCCATTACAGTCATGCTGAATGTAGACTCTTTCTCTATCATGAATGAACTCTGGAAAAATGATAAGCTCCGCGAATCCACGGTAACACTGGCTGAGACAGCGTTTAAAGATCATTTGAGTAATCTTGAGAACGATACCGTGATCGCAGACAGCACCCAGCTTTCAAACATGGTACAGTCTATCAACGGACAATACAACATGATCTTCGCGTTTGATTTTCCTATTACATGGGAATACGCGTATCACAAAACTGGCGCGGTTGTACCGATAGATAAATTAACGATCTGGGAAAAACTCTGGTGGACCGGCAAGCAGTTTTCCCTTGAAAAGATCATTGGCTTTTTAATCACTACCGCTGCAGTAACCATGGGCACTCCCATCTGGTTTGATATCTTAAAGAAACTGCTGGGTGCCAGAAACGAATCCAAAGAAACGACATAACAAATGAGCAACGACAACAACGGACAAAACAAAATACTGATCCTGCAGCTGGTGATCCTGGTGATCATCGTTGTATTCTTTTTTATCAACAGATCCTCTACCGATGCATCATTCAAAAATGCATACAAGGATGCAGAAAAACGCCTGCAGCGGATTGACAGTGTTATTGACGCCTCAAAGGTTATCATTTCCAGAACAAAAACACAGCTAGACTCCCTTGAAGGAAGAGTACAAGGTATCAAAGGCGCGCAACGTGCAAGTGTCGAAACGGTAGACTCCCTGAACAGAGCGCTGGAAGCGAAAGTCAGGGTTCAGCAAACAAAAATCAATGAGCTTAAAAAAGATTATGCGGCTGAACAGGCAGAAAAGAAAAGGCTTGCGGAAGAGCTTAGCAAACTGGGCGATACCATTAATGCTGACCAATAAAACATGTTTATGAAAAAAAGTATTGTATTTAGTATCACGCTGTTTTGCCTGTCAATACTGGCGCATGCACAGGATACCATCAAAATAAAAAATCTTGAACCGAAATTACTTTCTTCAAGGAACAATAAGGTATACTTTTTTATGCCTGCTGCCGATGATACGCTCAATACGGATTCAGTCGTGGTGGTAAACAGCAAGGCTTACTTCAAGCTGGTACAGGATAAGCAATCCTGCAAAACATTTATCAACCTTTATAAAATGTACCAGCAGAGCGTAAGCAAAGGTGATGCGGAAGTACAGGGTTTGATTGAGAGTTATGAAGTGATCATCAAAACCAAGGATTCGTCCTACACGGCTTTGATGCATGAATATTATTCACTGAACAGTCTGCTCAGTGCTTCCATCAATCAGACGGAGAGCGCGATCCTGATCAGTAAAAATTCACTTGACGAACTGAGCCGTTCAATGGATGCAATCAAGGAAGAAAATGAAGGACTAAAGACAGATCTTTCTACAATGAAACAGCAGAACAATAAAAACAAATGGCGCTTTGGACTTGCAGGCCTTGGCGTGGGTCTGCTGCTGGGAATACTTATCATGCACTAACTTTTTATACAACATGGGAAAATTGATTTCATTACAGGAAAAAACAGACCTGGCAAAAAAATTCGGAATCGAATACAAAGCGTTAAATGCTGTATTCATGGTGGAAAGCTCCGGCAGTGGCTTTGATAAAACAACCGGTAAAATAAAAATACAGTTTGAACCGTACTGGTTTCAGAAGTACACAGGCATGAAAGTACCGAATGGTGTTGAGAACCAGCCTGCCGAATGGGCTGCTTATGATTCTGCGTATAAAATCAATGCAGATGCAGCTTTGAAAAGTACCTCATGGGGACTTGGCCAGGTTATGGGCTTCAACTTTAAGGCGGCAGGTTATAAAGATGCCGCTGCTATGGTAGATAGTTTCACGACCAGCGAGGCAAACCAGCTGGAAGGCATGCTGAATTTTATCAAAGCAACACCTAAGATGTTGCTTGCTTTACAGCAGAAAGACTGGGCAACATTTGCCAAGTATTACAACGGCCCCAAATACAAAGAGTTCAATTACGATAATCGTCTGGCTGCAGCATACGCAAAAAGCTGATCTCAATAACATGTTAGAGGCATGAACATCGGTTCTCCCCTGCTCTGCAGGCAATCCAGGATGTTCATGCTTTTTTATAACATCAATGTTACAATCGTTACTTATACCCTTCAATCTTCCTGATTATTTTTTTATAATACCCGAGCTTGCCGGATGCTGTTACTTTTACAGGTATCACTTCGACATGCAACGATTCAAACATCTGCAGTTTATGTAAAGACAGTTCTTTCAGATGTTCGGGATAAAAATACCGGATAGTATTATTCACCGGGAAACGTTTTTCCATTCTTGCCCGTGCCCTGTAATTGAGCAGCCACCATAGATGCATTTCTACAAAATCAAGATTCAAACCAAAGATAAAAAGGTCATGTGTAAAAAACAGATCAATCCAGCTCTCATGTTTTCCCACATGCTGTTGCTCTTTCAGTTTTCTGCGCAGGGGTAAAAAATCCTTTTGTGTATAGATGCCTTTCATGCCAATGGTTACATAGCTCCGCATCTGCTGCAGGTAACCGCTGTAATGCTCATACCCCAGTGTAATCGACTGCGGATTGTTTTCGCTGCCGTGGATGTGCCAGATCTTTTGCTTACCAATGATGTGATGCCTGAACATACTATAGAGGTTCTCCTTAATGATGCCTTGATTCATGCAATCTTTGTATGTAAGACCTGCAGTACATTCAAAAAGAGAATCGTAATTGGTGGTCAGTATATCATTAATCCCAAGATCCAGGATCTGCGCATGCAGCTCATTGGCTTCCAGCTTACGGGTCTCCGAAGCAATATACTTTTTAAACTTGTTTTCATGCGTCTGGTACAAGGGATATGATTTCAGATAAATTTCTTCATACAAAAATGGAAATGGTTTATTTTTGTTCTGAATCGCTTTATTCATTTTTGAATACGCAAGCAGTCCGTCGATGAGGTCGTTCCAGGAATAGGATGATGTAGCGTTATTGATGTCGTTTCCGACCAGCAATGCTTTTGCCATATGTATTTTTAAATTTAAATCCGGGGTGGATTTTTAGTAAAATATTAAGTACTTTATGAGCATATAACACGTTCTCGTTTTTCCGGTCGAATTTGAAGACTCCTTGCACGCACAGGGATTCATGCAATGAGGTGTTACATGGGGTTATGTATATGACGTAAAAAATGTATGGCCAGTTACATCCCGATTGAAATTAATTTTAACTTTTTAAAACAAATCTTTTCTTATAACAAACAATTTTACACTCATCTTAATCCCCTACCACTATGGCATTAGAAGCAAAATACAAATGGCTGGAAAGCGAACCGGGTCCGATCATGATCAAAAAGGCACTGGAACTATATGACACAACTGAAATAAAAGGTCCGGTGAATAATCCGGTAATCTTAAAATGGGCCAGAGAAGTTGGCGGTAATGTTGCCGATATATACAAGGCAGATGAGATCGCCTGGTGCGGACTCTTCATCGCAGTTGTGGCTAAGCGAAGCTCCAAGCAGGTTGTGAAAGATCCGCTATGGGCCTTGAACTGGGGCACCTTCGGCAAATTCACGGATACAGCCATGCTGGGCGACGTGCTGGTATTCATACGGAACGGCGGCGGACACGTGGGTTTATATGTAGGTGAAGATGCTGCCTGTTACCATGTGCTGGGTGGCAACCAATCCGATAAAGTATGTATCACCCGCATCGAGAAAAAAAGATTGTATGCAGCGCGCCGGCCCAATTATAATATACAGCCTGCCAATGTGCGAAAAATTATTTTAAGTAGCAGCGGACAGATTTCTGAAAACGAAGCGTAACAACACCTCCTTTATCAATAAAATTTGAGGAAAGAAGATTAATTATTAAAATAAAAAGCGTTGCTATAAAATCATAGCAACGCTTTTTATTTATACTGCGATGAAGGAAAGATCTTCCTTTATCAGCTACATTAGTTTACAACTATTTTCTTTACACTTCCTCCATCGGATGAGCGCACAGAGAGCAGGTATAATCCAGCCTTCACACCTGTAACATCCAGCTCCATGGTATGTTTACCGGCAGACTGTGT
Source organism: Cytophagaceae bacterium (assembly GCA_021151805.1). Classification (GTDB taxonomy): domain Bacteria; phylum Bacteroidota; class Bacteroidia; order Cytophagales; family Cytophagaceae; genus Cytophaga. The sequence goes on from JAGKWN010000163.1 coordinate 5,011, forward strand.
TGAATTGGTAAGGACATGTTTCACTACTTTCCCGCTTTGATCCAATAGTTCAATGGTGATAACATCAGTAGAAGCTAATGTATAACCAATTTCTGTTTGCTGTACGGCAGGGTTTGGTGACACTGTTAAACTGTATTTATCCGAATAATCTGCGGGAGATAAAATGCCTGTTGGCGGCCCCGCGTTTGGATCAAAGACAGGTGTAGTAGTTCTGTAGATATTTGAAAGAAAAGGTGATGCAAACAGATAGCCGGTATTGTTGCTTAACCAAAATGAACCAGGAAATATTTGTGGCTCGCTTGGCAAACCGGTAATTTCTTTCGTCCATGTCTTACCCAAATCTGCAGACATATAAACGCCGTAATTAGTGGATGAACCTGTATTGATACCTGCATAGATCGTGTCATTGGGAGCAATGATCAATGTGTTTGCATATTGAGAAGCCGGCCAGCCTGTTCTTGGTACAGCAGTCCAGTTGATACCATCAATGGAGCGTACCAATCCGAAATTTGAAGAATCCATATAAAGAGAATCATTGGAAGCAACAACTATAGAACCAGCGATCGCATAATTAATGGGATCACTTTTTGCAAGCATTGTCCAGCTTGTTCCTGAATTCGTTGATTTGAATACATCGTTACCAATTGTTGTAAAATAGTTTCCATTACTGGTTTCAACCAGAGATCCTAAATCATGTGTCATAGTCATGATATAAGACCAGTTATTACCATTGTTGGTAGACCGGTACATTTTAATTACTTCCGTAGAAACCGTTTTATTTGTACTCGTAACGAAAATCGTTCCGTTTGACATCACCCGTATATCCGTAAGTATGGTATCATTGCCAAGACCATTATTTTTCTTTGTCCAGTTTAATCCCTGATCAGTAGAAACAAAAAAACCTCTTCCTACATAGGGAATGTTTGAATTCGAAAAATTAATCAGAAATAAATTATTCTGATAAGCGGCAAAAATATTATAATTTGTTGTAGGATAACCACTCACTGGAGTTATTGGCGCCCATGTTGCGCCGCTGTTTGAAGATTTTAACAAACCGGTACTTCCCCTTCTAACAAACATATTTTTAGCTGATGTTTCAGCAAAAGAATATATTTCTGAACTGTTCGTGTAAACCTTACTCCAGGATTGTGCATTAACTGAATTGGAAAGTATGCATAGAAATAGAATGGCATAAATTGCCGGGATTGATTTTTTCATCATTTAATACGGTTAATTAAAAGTATAGCTTGAAAATTGTTGAATGTATTTCCAAGGTAGAATAAAAAAA
>JAGKWN010000037.1 GCA_021151805.1 Cytophagaceae bacterium
AATTTTAATACTACTAAATTAGTTAAAATTAGATTAGATACGTGCTATCTTACAAATTTATACATTCAATAATCATGGCCATATATTTTTCAGTATTTAAAACTCCACCCTGGTCAGGTGTTGTTTGATCCGGGTGGTCCAAAAACATGCTTTCAATTTGATTTTCAATTTGTTGGGCGAGTGTTCCCAGGCCAGCCACTGAAAGCAATTTGCATAAAGCCATTAACAGTGCATATGGATTGGCTATGCCCATACCAACAATATCAGGCGCATGCCCATGCATAGGCATTGCAATGTAGCCATCTTCCACTTCAATTAACGTGTAAGCACGATTAAGCGATTTGTACATAGACGCATACAGCGCTTTCAGTACATTGGCTCCTTCCAGTGAACTTACCACCTGCTTGGCCTTGTTATATTGACCATGTTTTATGAAGGATAGTACATTTGCATCTTCAAACTTCCATTCATAATTTGAAAACGCAAGTTTGGTCCAGGCTTTCATGGCATCCTCCCACACCTGTGGCTGCTCCTGATATTGCTGGATCATGACCACTTTTTGTTCAGGATCAAAACAGGAACGAATTACAGACAAATCTTTAAGCGCTCCTGAAGATTGCTTCTGATGCAGTGGAATTGCCAATACGCCGGCATGCCCTTTCTTACCAGCGGGAATGGATGTATAAGCATACTGCATGGCCAGGGGATTAAGTTCTTTGTATTGTTGCTGTTCGGATTCAAATGGGCCGCAAAGCACGTAGTACGGCTTATTGAGAGCAGATAAATCCTGAAAAGAAGTCAAATAATGAAATTCAACTTGTTCTTTCAACAGACTAAAAAAAGGCCGCAGAGTATCAAACAACTCCGGGCCTATGCCTTCACCTTCGTATAGGAATATATGTGTTTTCATTTCAGGCCTTCCCTGATTGTATTTTACGGATCAACTCTTCAATTTCATTTACCAGTTTCTCTGCCGCCTGTTTTGTATCCTTTACTTCTTCTGATGCAGCAAAGGATTCCTTGCGTGCCTCAAACTCCTGCAGCAGATCCATCAATTGTTCTTTGTAACCAGCCAGTTTGAATTTTAAGCGGGCACGTGTATTTGATCCTTTATCAGGAGCAAACAAAACGCCCAATACCGCGCCTGCAGCAGCTCCGATAAGAAGAGCAGTTAGAATGCCGTTACCTGAGTTGTTTTTTTCCATAATTATTTAGTTGCTAGTTACCAGGTACTAGTTTCTAGACCATAAAACTGAAAACATTATTTATGTATTATTTCATTGTCTAGTACCCAGCAACTAGGTACTAGTAGCTATTTATTATCCATTAATCCGCGACCGCTTTTCTGGATCAGGCCGCTTTTCTGTAAATCAATAGAAATCGTATCCAGCAAGCCATTCACAAACTGCTTACTTTTGGGTGTACTGTACGATTTGGATAATTCAATATACTCATTAATGGTTACTTTTACAGGAATATTCGGGAATTTGACCATTTCAGTAAGAGCCATTTTCAATATGATGCGGTCGGTAAAAGCCAAACGTTCGATATCCCAGTTCTGTACTTTATCGGTGATCAGCTTTTCAGCTTCATCATCAAAAGCGGTAGATTGTTTGTAAAGCTCCAGCATAAATTCTTGATCGTCTTCCCAGTTTGGAGAAAGCGAAGGCAGCTGATAATTTTCATCACTGCTTTCAGTAATCCCTTTAATAGCCTTCAATGTAAGGCTACGGATAGCCTCGTCATTTTCGTTCCAGTTATAATCCAGGTCTTCCCAGTATGCGTCTAATTGTTCATTTTTGAACAGGTAGGTCTTCGCCAGGTGCAATACAATTTCTTTATCTTTTTCGAAGGTTGTATCCGGATTCTTCTGGTAATCGATATACAACGGATCCTGCTTGATCTTCTTCTTGTAAACTATTTTCAGATGATCTACCGGTGGATTCAGTTTATGCTTTTCAACAAAATTGCGTAGAGATTTATTTTTTTCAATGGCCTGTAAAACTGCGTTGTTTTTCAGTTTATAAAAATATTCCGGCACTTCGCTTTTCACAACTGTGTGTATCCCTTCGGTAGCATCTGCTTCTGCAATAGCCATTAAACGGGTTGCACTGAACAATACCAGCTTATACATTGATTCCACACGGGCTACGTCTTCCAGCAACATCTTTTTGAAATGCTCAACATCTCTACCGTGTGCATTATGATATTGATTGATGGCATCTGTAATAGCCTTACGGATATCAGGTTCCTGGTTTAAATAACCGGTATCCTTTTTTTCAAAATAAGCTTCGTAAGAGGTCTGGGCAGTTTTCTTTTTTAAGTCTAATGCTGGTAGATCCTGAACGTCGGGCGACATCAGATCAGGGGCAAAAACTTCTCCAATTTCATCTATACCCAGATGGTAATTAGAAACTTTGGTCTGGTATAATGCATATAACGATTGCATTACCTTAATCCGGAGAATTCTTCTATTCAGCATATTTTAAAAGAACATTTATTGTTTACAGAACTATTTCTGTGAATTATTACTTAAGATTACTGTTTGTTTAAAACAAGAAACAGAAATTTCTTACTTTGTGATGAATTACAAAGGTACTCTTTTTACAAAAAGAATCCAATTCCAGGTGGCCGCAAGCGTGTAAATTTGCGAAAACCGCATTGAAATCAACTGAATTAGTTACAGAAACATAGATTTAGCATTGTGAAGAACTGGGCATTAAGTCATTTAAATAAATACTTTTTAGAATATAAGTATTACCTGCTGATGGGTATAGCCTTTGTCTTTTTAAACAACTTCTTCGGAAGCTACCAGGGACCGGTTATACGCGACACCATCAATTATCTGGAACAATCCCTCCCACACCTGAAACAAGCTTCAGGAGCAGAGAAAGAAGCATTGCAAAGCGAATTCAGCAAACAGATCGTATATCTGGTGCTGCAGATCCTTGGTTTAACCATATTGAGCGGCGTGTTCCTGTACTTCCAGCGAAAAATCATTATCGGCACTTCCAGAAGAATTGAATACGATCTGAAAAACGAGATCTACGATCACTACCAGCAACTGCCGGTAAGCTTCTATAAACGCAACAATACCGGAGATATCATGAACCGCATCTCTGAAGATGTGAACCAGGTGCGAAATTACCTGGGCCCTGCAATTATGTACGGCATCAACTTATTTGCCATTTTCATTGTTACCGTGCCGATCATGCTGTCTGTAAATGCTGAATTGACGCTGTACACCCTTATTCCCCTGCCCTTCCTGGTAATCAGTATTTACACGGTACAAAACGTTATTACCAAACATTCTGAAGAAATCCAGCGCAGCATGTCGCAGCTTTCTTCCCTGGTACAGGAAACATTTTCAGGTATCCGTGTGGTGAAATCCTTTGGCAGAGAAACCTCGATGACCAGTCAGTTCGACCATCTGAGCAATGAATACAAATTAAAATCAATCCGGCTGACACAGATCAACGCATTGTTTTTTCCTTTGATGGTATTTCTGATTGGAGCTTCCGTAATTTTTATCGTATGGGTGGGCGGTAAACAGGTAATCGAAAATCAAGGCGTCACCAATGGAAACATTGCCGAATTTATTTTCTATCTGAACAAGCTTGCCTGGCCGGTAACGTCATTGGGCTGGATCACTGTAATGATTAAGCGCGCAGAAGTTTCGCAGGCACGTATCAACCAGTTCCTGAAAGAAAAAAACACCTTAACTTCAGGCAAAGAAATTACGCATGTTGTTCAGGGAGACATTGAGTTCAAGCATGTTTCCTTTACTTACCCGGATACAGGCATTGTTGCAGCACGCAATCTGAACTTTCAGGTAAAACCCGGGCAAACGCTTGCAATCATTGGCAATACTGGTTCAGGTAAATCAACCATTGCCTCTCTTTTATGTCGCCTTTATGATGTTTCTGCAGGTGAAATAACAATTGACAAGGTCAATCTTACAAACTACAACCTGCAATACCTGAGAAGCCAGATTGGTTTTGTACCGCAGGATGTATTCCTGTTCTCCGATACAATCCGAAACAACATTGCCTTTGGTTTTGACAATGTAACAGAAGAACAGATTATCGCTGCCGCGAAATTCTCCGACTTATACACTTCTATCCAACATTTTCCCAATGGTTTGGATACTATTTTAGGTGAGCGCGGAATAACATTGTCGGGCGGACAAAAACAGCGTTTGTCGCTTGCCCGTGCCTTTATCCGTAACCCACGTATTTTCATCCTCGACGATTGTTTGTCGGCCGTGGATACCAAAACAGAAGATACCATTTTAACGAACTTGAAAAACGTATTGGGCGACCGCAGTACGATTATTATTTCACATAGAGTGTCTTCAGTGAAACTTGCTGACACAATTATCGTTTTAGAAGATGGTGAAATTGTTCAGAATGGATCTCATGAAGAGCTTATCCAGGAGGAAGGTATTTACCGCAATATTTACCTGAAACAGCTGCATGAGACAGTTTAAGAGTTACTAGGTTCTAGGCACTAGTTACTAGACTAATTACCTAAAACTTTTTACATTTATGAGTTTTAAGTACAATCAATCTACTCAATTCAAATTTAGGAACTAGTAAACTGAAAACTATAACAAAACACTTCTAGTACCTGGTAACTAGCAACTGGAAACTAAAATTAACCCTATGAAAAAAACAGCTACTATTTTTACACTGCTTTTTGCTTTAATAAGCATCAGCGTTTCAGCACAAACACAACTTGTTCTTACAAACATTGCGAATGGAAAAGTAAAATCTTTTGTTGTTGGCAAAACCATTCACATCAAGGGTCTGGAAGATACCGATTTTGAAAAAGTGAAAATTCAAAAGATCACAGATAAAACGATTGTTTTTTATTTGCCGAATGCTGATGAAGAATCGCCGGTCAGAGAGCTTGCCTTAACAGAAATTCAAAGCATCAAAAAATCAACCCCCATTCATAGTATTACCAAAGGCATCGGCGCATTTTTCATGTTGGGCGGCGCATACACCATGGCGAGCTCAAACGCGCTGGCCGGCGACGATGGTTCCACAGGCGCTTATATTGGTTTGGGTGCAGGTATGTTTGCCGCAGGCCTTGTTCCTTACCTGTTCAAGCCACGCGTGTATATTTTAGGCAAGACACATACGGCAGAGATTAAGTAACATTTCTGCTTTAGCGCTGTCAGTTTTGCGGCCTCATTCGGACAAACAAATGAATACAAAGCGGAACAAGGTTCAAAGTTGATATAAACTATAACCCTGAACTACATCTTATGAATTGGTTTAATATATTCAGTAAGAAAAAAGGAACTGCTAACTATTCTTTAGAAGAAGCTACGATTGAACAATCTCTTGCCAGTGACAAAGAAAATAACATCATAAATCAGCATACGCGGCCATTAAATTTCTTCGAAGAAAGAATTAAATATTTATATGAACATCCTGAAAATCTTGTTGACATAGAGTTTTCAAACAGAACAAAGCAAACAGTACATATTTGGGTTGAAATGGCTTGTATATCCATTGATTTAGACCAGGAAACCGAATACAAAATTGTTACACACGACAAATCTTTCAGAATGGAATTTGACAACAATAATCAGGTAGTATTTTATTTACAATATAGCTTTGGTTTTAAACTTTACAAACGCCCTATCCCGAAAGAGCACTCATCACACGAATGGCTGATTGAGTACGATTGCTCAAGTATCAATTAATAAAAATACCAGTTCCTGTCACTATCATTCACCCACCCTTCTCCGCGTAAGAACCTCGAGATTGGCAAAAGAGATTATTAGCAAAAAATATAAACTGAATAACGCTACACCTTTCAAACGATGAGCAACGATATTGTACTTGTAAAAAAAGAAGTTGCTGAATACTGTCAAACAAACGAAGTATTGGTGAATTATTAGAAAATGATTGCCCGCGGTTATACCTTTCGCCAAAGAAGAAATTACTTTTATATTGGTTAACGGGTTTTGAAGCCTATCAGTAAAACGGTCAAAAATGTTCAATGGAAGCCCTGAGCTATGATCAATGGTATGAACCAGCAACACGGATGAAGAACACACTTCGCCCCCGATTCAAGGCTGATACAATTAAAAAATAATTTACCAGGTTTAAAAGAACAAGAATATGATCAACAAAAAACAAATTCAACTTTTTTTTATCATTTCAATTGTATTGAACATAGTATTTCTATGGTATGGTTCAATAAAAATATTAAAGATGTATTCACAACATAAATCAGAACAAAAAATTATAGCTAAAATTGATTCCGTAACCTTCTTTTTAAATAGAAATGAGGTATTTTCAAAATTACCCGATGATTCTAACGAAGTCATTATGCTAGGAAACTCGTTGACACATAATTTTGAATGGCATGAAATTTTTAAAAATGTAAATATTAAAAGCAGAGGAATCAATAGTGATATAACTAAAGGAGTTCTTATAAGGTTGGATGACGTTATCAAAAACAAACCTAAAAAAATTTTTCTTGAAATTGGGGTAAATGATTTAATTAAAGGGTTTCCTGTTGATACTGTCTTTTATAATTATCAAAAGATTATTCAAGCAATTAACCAAAAAAGCCCAGAGACCAAGATTTACATTCAAAATTTATTCCCTACAAGCCGAATGATTGATAACACAAATAAACCTGTTATTGATAGCATTTATATTTTAAACAAAAAGCTTGAAGACTTTAGCAAGCTTAAAAAGCTAACTTACATTGATTTATTTTCGACTTTTTTAACTGACAATAAACTGAATCCCAATTATGATTGTGGTGATAATTTGCATTTAAGCGGCGCAGGATATTTAGCATGGTGTAATTTGATAAAAGAATATATAAACGAATAAGAATAGAGCAACTGCGTGCTGACCGCTGGCAAAACAGCAGATTCATAGACGTGGGAAGTTAAGAATTGAAATACCACAGTTATTAAAATAGTTGATAAAATGTATGTCAATGAAAAAATATGGCAAATACCTATGAAGAAAAGTCAGATACTAATTTTGCGCTAAGAATTTGGACTAAAATTCTGATGAAACAAATATAAGAGTTGAAATGGTTGGTCATATTCATCAAGCTATTGCAAAAGAAAGGAAAAATAAAATCCACATCAATTCAAAAAATGCAACATCATTCATTATTCTAGACCTAATTAACAATGACAATGGAGATGTCGAAGATATCTTAAAATTCAATGGAATAAAATCCAGTGATGATTTTGGAACTGTTGTAAGAAGGCTTTGCGAAGAAGGTGCACTTATAAAAGAAGATAATGATCATTACGAAGAATTTAATGGTCACTTCAAAACAGAATCAATTAACGATTTCATAAAACTACACAAACTAAAAAAAGACCGTGACTGGTATAAAAACATCAGCTATTCGCTGTATATAGTAGGATTTATAATTGTTATTTCTTCATACATAACATCTGTACCAAATAAAACTGGTTGGATCGGATGGGCTTTGGGAATGCTTGGATGGTTATTGCTTACCTATAAAAATAAAATAGTAGTTGCGTTTAACAAAGTATTGAAAATTAAATAAGTTGGTAACCACACTGTTCACCGACCTTTTCTCTCCTCATATCTGCTGTTGGCCGCTGACACAACAGCAGGTTAAGAGACGTTGGAAGTTAAGAATTTGAAATAGTAACCCGTTATTAAAGATCAAAACAGTATTTTAATTTTAATACCAAACCATCCTCTATCATCGTTATTAATCCGGCTAAAACGAAACACATATGAAAAAATTCATCGTTGTCGAAAAATTCAAACCGGGTTGTTTTGAACATAATAGCAAGCGCTGGAACGAGAAAGGACGCATGCTACCCGAAGGACTTTATTACCTCAACTCCTGGGTGAATAAAGAACAGAACATCTGTTTCCAGCTGATGGAAACCAACGATGCTTCTTTATTTGAGGCATGGACCTCGCACTGGAAAGATTATACCGACTTCGAAATTTTTCCGATCGATTGACATTTTTCAATTATGAAATCACTCTCTTCAACCCGATCGTCAATCATTCTTTTTACCATCGTATTCTGCAGCTGGTTAGCATTTCAATTTCTAACTTATTCTGAGAGAATTTTATGCTTCTTCCCTGTATTGATATTATTCATACAAATCATCTTAACATTTGGGTTGAAAAATAAAAAACTGATTTGGTTGTTACTCTTAAATCCGGCTCTATTTTTACCGCTCTTTAATATCACGAAAGCAAGCGTAAATTATTTCTCCGGAAAACCTACGCTGGTGCAGAGTTGTTGTTGTGCCGGATGGAGAGCTACTCCGGTATCCTATAAAAACCAACCCGTGTATGTAAACTACTTTGACGACGATTGCGGCGACTGGGCAGGATCATACTATTATACGCTGCACATCAATAATTTTATTACAACAACACTTATCGATATATTTGGCAATCCGATCGGAAACAAATCAATTCGTACCCAATAAAAATTTTCTCTATGAAATCTACCACACCAAATTGGCAGCCAGCCAATCTTGAAAATAATATTTTAAAACTTATACCACTTCAGGAATCTGATTTTGAAGCATTGTTTGAAGTCGCCGCGGATCCACTGATCTGGGAACAGCATCCAACAAAAGACCGCTATAAAAAAGAAGTTTTTCAACTATTCTTCGATGGTGCCCTAGCAAGTAAAACATCCTTTTTAATCATCGATAAAGTAAGCAGCAAACTTATTGGCTCTACCCGTTATTACGACTACAGACCGGAGCAATCCAGCATTGCCATAGGTTATACCTTTTTAAACAGATCTTACTGGGGAAGCGCCTACAACAAAGCATCTAAGAAACTGTTATTGGATTATGCTTTTCAATATGTAGACAAGGTATATTTCCATATCGGAGCCAATAACATCCGTTCACAAAAAGCTATTTTAAATATCGGTGCTGCCAAAACCGGAGAAGTTGATTTTGACTATTACGGAAAGAAATTATTGCATTATGAATATGCAATCACTAAAGCAGAGTGGGCCAAACAACAGCTTGTAATCAATTAAGTCAATGCACCCAGCAGCGTTGTATAAATATTATTGTCGCCCCGGATATGGTTCTCAAAAACTTCTGATTGAATTTATCAGTGGCACGGATACTGATACCTTCACGATGAACGTACTTGATGCAGTAAAAAGTATCCACCCCGATTTGCTTGCATTAAACGACCTGTGGATGAATGACGAAGTGATGTATACCATCGCTTCTGATTGTGGTGAATTTACATTATCCAAAGATATCTGGGGCTTTGCATTTATAGTAGCCGACAATAATCAGCCCTGCATTGAAAAAATTAATCTGCTATTAATCGCTGATACTCGGTTCGAAAAGATTGACGTTGATTTTAACAATTATACTCTTCCTAAACATTAAAACTCCATGATGCGTGTATCATGCCATGTTTTTTCAATGTGATACAATTTCTTTTTTCCCAGGTCATAATCATTACTGAGAAGTAAGAAATAAACTCCCTTTATCTGTAGTACGAGATCATAATACTCATCATCGTCAATATATGCTTGCAACATCACTACGGTTTGTGCAATCTTCTTCATATCCACAACTGGACGCACCAGTTTATTAATGTCTTGTACAAAGCTTTTATAATTTTCCTTTTCATACCGATTATAATCGGCATAGTCAGCAAAGTAACATCCCACTTTCAACTTATAATGCTTCACAGTCTGATACCAGTAATTATTAGTTACCTTTCCTGTAACCATGAGACTCATGTAAGGACTAACAGATCTGAACCCCTGAGGATAAAGCTCACGATTATCGCCGACTCTTAATATAGAAGATTTCAGATTGTCATAACTTCTGTATGCATACGTTGATAAGGAATCCGTTGTACCAACCAATATAAATCCTTTCAAATGGAAAGATGAGTCAACATCAATAAAACAACTATTTGTATCGCATATATATACCAGATCCTTCCGGATGTCAACCGGAACAAATCGTTGTGTCATTTCATCGATGGGTTCGGATATATACCAATGCAGCGTAGTATCCAATGCAATCGAATCTTTATGTTCTCCCAGAAAAAACACATCATACCTGTTTTGAGAAAAAGCCAGGCTTTGGGTTAACATGAAAAATACCAGCAAAAGCAAACGTGTTGTATTCATAAACCTTGCTTAAAAATGTTACTGAAACGATCTAATAGGTTATCGTCTTTTTAACTTTTCCTTTCTTGTTGTAATATGTCCAGGTGCCGACAGGGATATTGTTAGACATATTACCTTTTGCTTCCATATACCCTTTCTCTGAATAATATACAGCAGGCCCTTCCTGCAGGCCATTTACATAAGTACATACTTCTTCCTGCTTGCCGTTGATATAATAAAATTTCCATTCACCTTCAGGCAGTCCATTGATGTAAGCACCTACAGATTTTATTGTTCCGTTCTCATGATATGCGTGCCACACGCCTTTATAAGCGCCATAATAATAAACTCCTGTACGCTTTAATTTCCCATTGCTGTGATAGTACCAGGCGCTATCCTGCTCCATCCCGTGCGACCATTGCTCCTTCGACACAATATGATTCAGGGTGTCGTAGTAGATCGCTAAACCATTTAATTCATTCTCGCTATAATGTTCAACAGCGGAAATATTTCCATTCGGATAATAGAATTTCCATTCACCGTCCTTCTGACCGTTTTTATTCACCCCATAAGCCTTTAGCTTACCGTGTACATAATATTCTTTAATGGAATCATACTTCTGTGCAGAAGCCATGGTTCCGATAAAGGCAAAAAGTAATACGATCAGAAATGTTTTCATCTATTCTTCGTCTTCTTCATCAACATCGGTATTCTCAATACGAACGAGTTTTCCCTGTTCGTAGTATTTCCAGATGCCTACTAATTCATCATCCTTATAATCACCTTCAGCTTCAAGCAAGCCGAGGTCATCGTAAAATCTCCAATGTCCCTGACGAAGTCCCGCAACCATTTCACCATCGCCGGATAAATAGCCGTTGCTATGGTAGTACTTCCATTTTCCGTCAGGTAAGCCATCTTTGAAATTCCCTTCAGCCGATACCTTTCCGCTTGAATGGTAGCTTTTCAAAATTCCATTGCCGTCCTTGAAAGAACCTTTTGCCAGTTTCGTTCCGGTCATGGAAGTAATATCACTCACCGACATCAAGCGTCCATGCTCATAAACTTCTTCAGACATTAGAATACCGTTGCTCCAGTAATTTTTCCATTTACCTTCTTCCAGTCCTTCTTCGTAGCTGCCTTCAGATGCAAGCTTTCCATTCGGATGATATTCTTTCCATGCACCAACTTCACTGCCCATTATATAAGAACCTTCCAGCTGCATGCGACCTGTTTCGTAATAGATCTTCCATGGACCGTCTTCGTATCCCTGCACAAAATTGCCATCCATGGCTAGTTTGCCATTCTCAAAATAACTTTTCCATGCGCCTTCTTTCAAACCATCAACATAATACCCTTCAGATGTTTTTTTCCCATTCGGATAATAATCGATCCACAAACCAACCGGCTTGCTGTTTTGATATTCGCCTCTGGAAGCAAGCGTATCATTATCGTAATGCTCCAGCCACTCTCCTTCTTTCAATCCTTTTATATAATATCCTTCGCTGAATACTTTACCATTTGCATGGTATTCAAACCATACACTGTCTTCCAGACCATTCTTATAAGAACCATACACCAGGATCGTACCATCTTTTCTGAATTGTTTGTACGTGCCATTTTCTACGTCATGCTCATAAGTAGTAATGGCTGCCAATGTGCCGGAAGGATAGTACTCTTTCATCATAGCTTCCTGCAAACCATTTTCATAATAGATCTCAGCCTTGATGAAACCATTTTCATAATAACTCGTTGCCAAACCATTTTCCAGTCCGTCTTTAAACGGTATATCCATCATCAAAGCACCTTTAGGATAATAGATATTCCGTGTACCGTTTCCGTCTTTCAGTGAACCGGCATCCAGCGCCACACCTGCTTCAGAATAAAACTCCGGTGCAGCCATTAATTTATCCGCACTCCAGATTTCTACACTCTTTTTAGATCCTGTTGCATTTTCATAAAAATAAGTCCAGGTACCATCAGCCTTTCCTGCTTTATAATTCCCCGAAAATAATTTTATGCCTGTGTCTGAATAATCTTCAAATAAACCATTCTCCAGACTGTCGGTGTAATGTGATAAAGATTGAATTTTGCCTGATTCGAAATAATGTTTCCACTCACCATCCATGATACCATGCGTGTATGTACCGGTAATCTTTGGTTTGCCATCCAGGTGATTCCATATAACTGCACCTTCAATTTTTCCATTCACATAATTTGCTTTATGATATAATACGCCGGTTGCATAATATTCTTTCCATTCACCTTTACGAACACCGGATTCATATAAACCATCAATCTTGATCTGCTTGTTCGGATAAAACTCCTTCCATGCACCATCTTTCAGATCCAGCTTATAAGCACCATCAATCGATGGCTTACCGTTGGCATAAAATTCTTTGTATACACCGTTTCTTTTACCACCAGTAAATGTTGCCTGCACAGCCAGCTGTCCGTTGTTGTAAAACTCTTTCCAGTCGCCTTCTTCCAAGCCATCTGTATAATTCCCTTGCAAGGAAATTTTTCCATTTGGATGGTAGTTGATAACAGAACCGTTGAATTTGTTTTTGCTGTAATTTTCTTCGGCTTCAATCTTACCGGAAGAGTAATAGCTCTTCCACAAACCTTCACGCTTACCATTCACCAGGTTGCCTTCAGCCTTTACTACTTTGGTATTCTCGTAATATTCTTTGGTAATCTGCGCCTGACCGGCAAATACAATACAGAAAAATAACAGGAATAAATATCGGTGCATATGTGATACAGTTAGATCTGATTTATTAATGAGTAAAATACAAAAAAACCATGAGTTTACAATAGTTAAACGGTTATGAAACATTGAATGATGCCAATGTGGATACTTTCTGAAACCAAACAGCAGTATGCCAGAGCTATTTCCATTATTCGATCGTTTGCTTAAAGGTGTAATCTGCTTCAACGCATCTACATCCTTAACTTAACAATCGATAAAAAATAAATCTAAAATTGGTTGACGCTACTAAAAGCCTTTACTTTGAAGGATTTTTAATTGAGCTATGAAGTTTTTTATGATGCTGGTATTTTTTCCGCCGGCTTTTTTTACGCAGCTATGTCATGCACAGGATTTCACTTCAGGTGCCCGTACACGGGCCTTGGGCAGCGCCTGCATTGCCGATACAAATGCCTGGTCTTTGTTCAGTAATCCGGCTGGAATAGCACATAACAAAACTGCTTCTGTTTTAGTAAGCGATGAATATCTGTATGGTGTAAAAGAAATAAAATCCATCACAGCAGGTTTTTCTGTACCTGTGAAAAAAGAAATCGTCATCGGAATGAGTTTTATGAAACAGGGTTATACCTGGTTCAACGATCAGCAGCTGGGTATTCATGCAGCCCATGCCCGAGGCCCCTATGCGCTTGGTATTAGCTTTGTATTGTGGCAACGCATTGCGGGGGAAACATTCCGGGCCACCTATCCCCTCATAAACATTGGTGGTACCATGTCGGTCAACAAAAGTCTGCAGTTGGGCTTACACATCATGAATGTAAGCAACACACAAAACGAACTGCAGAATATTCCATTAAAAATTCAGGGCGGTTTGTTATATAAAATCTCCAAAGAAATTCTTCTGTATGCAGATCTTTCCAGACAAAGTAATTCCGATATAAAATTTCATTCGGGTATGGAATACAAAATTCATAAATACTTTTTACTCCGCTGCGGTATGCAGACCAATCCCATGAAACTAAATGGCGGACTAGGCTTTATTGCGAAACATGTTCGCATCGATTACAGCATCAGCTATCAGAATCCGCTTGGTTACAGACATCAGCTTTCAGCATTGCTTTTCATTCATAAAAAGAAATGAAGTATTTTTTCCTGATTATCAACATCTGGTTCATCCTATTCTATTCATCCGCGCAATCGCTCGAAGATTCCGGCATCATAGAAAATTTATCCGCCAATGAAGATGTTATTGAAAATAATTCTGAGGTTGCGGAAAACTTAGCGATGCTGACTAAAAATCCCTTCGACCTGAACAAAGCCGATGAATCTATTTTACTGAGCGTAGGCTTTCTGAAAGAAATTCAAATTCATGAAATACTGCTTTACAAAAACACCTACGGCCCGCTCATCAATATCTACGAGCTGCAAACGCTGCCTTCCATGAACGAGCAGACCTTCTTCTGGATTAAAAGCAGTTTTACCGTCCAGGAAACTACTTCAGATCCGAGCTTATTAAAAAATATTGTCGGGAAAGAACAGAGTATGTTATTGCTGCGCTATGGTGCTGCTCCAGCTTCTGTACCGAAGGAATGGCTTGGCAGCGGCGATAAGGCTACTATTCGTTTTCAGACTTTTATTCCGAATAAAATGCGCTTTGGGTTCAGCCTGGAAAAAGATGCCGGCGAACAACTGTATTGGAATGCTGCGAAGAATCAATACCTGTTTGATAACATTAATATCTACCTCCACTATATGCCAGGCGGAAAATGGAAACATGTAACGCTTGGTACACAACGGCTCCAGTTCGGACAAGGGGTACTAATGGGAGCTGGATTTTATGCAGGTAAAGGGTCTGAAACCATTACCACACTACGTAAAGCAGGTCGCGCAATTATTCCTGTTGGCGGTACAACGGAGTATGGACGACTGTTTGGTATCAGCAGTACTTATCAGCTGAGCAAGCGCATTTCCGTTACGGGCTTTTATTCACGGACCAAAGAAGACGCTTCAGTGGATACGCTCACAGATAATGAATCTTTTATTCAATCGATCTCTGAAACGGGTTATCACCGCACCGCAGCCGAACTTGCCAAACGCAAAACCATAACGGCACAACTCGCAGGTTATCATCTGCGGTATGAACGGAGAGGTTTTTCTCTAGGCACCACTTGTATTCACCGCAAGTTGTCAGAAAATCTGATACCTGCGCGCTCGTACTATAATCAATTTTATATAGCCGGAAAACAATTCACCGGTGCCTCCATAGATATACAATGGAATCATCAGAACTTATTGTTCTTTAGTGAAGCTGCAGTCACCGGTACCGGGGGAAAAGCCTTGATGGCAGGACTTATGGTGGCGTTGAATCGTAAAGCAGATATTTCGTTTTTGTATCGCAATTATGGTAAATCATATGTGAGTCCGTATGCACAGGCCTTCGGTGAATCCAGTGCAGTATCCAATGAAAAAGGTTTCTACATCGGTTTTAAACTGCGGCCTAAAAAAGAATGGAGCATACATACGTATATCGATATATTTGTATTTCCATGGCTGAAGTATCGTGTACATACACCGTCTTCAGGCGATGATTGTTTTATAAAAGCCGAATACAAACCCAGCAAAAAAACAAGTATGTACCTGCAATACCGCAGGGAACAAAAGATGTGGGACATCAGCGGCACACAACTTACTGAACCTGCAGTAAGACAAACCACCATTGTTTATTTTGAACATAAAATTTCAATGACCGTTACGCTGCGCACACGTATACAGTGGGGCAGCTACGAAAGCAATAATATGATCTCAAAAGGAAATTTATTTGCGCAGGATATTATATACAAACAACGCAAGTACCAATGTACCCTGCGCTGGATGTGGTATGATGTAGAAGACTATAATGCCCGCCAATATGCCTATGAACCGGATGTGCCTTACAGTTTTTATATTCCGGCATACACAGGTAAAGCCGTGCATCCATTCATTATTATCAAATACAATTTATTCAACAACATGGATTGCTGGTTCAAATTCGGATTGACAAAGCCAATGGTACAGGGCGGAATAAATGATGCGGCTTTGTCTACAAAAGCCCTTTATACAGGCACATGGCAGGTACGGTGGACTTTTTAATGCATAAAGCTAAATGCCAAAGGCTTTAAGCGTTAGGCATTCAGCTTTATGCAACTCATTTGGAAATATACTCATCTTAGTTTTACTTGCACCTGAAACAACCCACTCATGTCTACCAACTATTACGATCTGCTTGAAATACCCAGGACTGCTACTGTCCAGCAGATCCGTAAGGCCTATCGTTCCAAAGCCAAGGTTTATCATCCGGATGTAAACATGCAGTCGAATGCCCATATGCATTTTTTAATTCTTACGCAGGCATATGAAACGCTGATGGATCCGAATAAAAGGCATATATATGACATGGCATTGATTTCAAATTCCGAACACCTGCTGACTTACGAGCAATGGAAAGAAATTGAAAAAAGAAAACAGAAGGAAGATGAGGAAATTGCCTATGCTGATTTTCTGAAACGCAAAGAAGCTTTTCAGCAGTCTGTATATTTTAAACCTGCGCGGATTGCTTTTTATATTGTACCTATGCTGAGTTATCTGTTCAGCATCAGCATCCTTTTATTCTGTGCATGGATCATGTGGAGTTACCATCCTGTATTCTTTTTTGTGTTTCTTCCAGTTTTATGCCTTTCTGTCTATTTAATTTTTGCAACGCCCAAATGGCTAAATGAAGCCAAAAAGTATTTCTAATATTTTTAGTAATTACTATATTTTTTAGTAATTTTATGACGATGCATCAGAAAATTCCCAGCATTTATTGATATATAAGTAATCAGTTACTGTAACCCAGCCACTGTTTGTTGAGTCATATTCTGCTAAAAAAACCTGATCCTAACCAGATAAACCAGCATTCCTATGGAAGAAAATTCAGACTTTATAAAAGGCAGAGGTGCGCAGATGCAGGCCAAAAGCCGTTTTCATGCACAGGAAATTGTTCAGGAGCATATGGAAGGTATTGATGAAATCAACGACATCAATACGCCTACACAGTTCTTTTATGAGCACTCCAAGCAGATCGTAAATAAGGTTGACAGTCCAGATATTGGTCTTGCCTATTCGATGAACCCATATCAGGGCTGTGAGCATGGCTGCATTTACTGCTATGCCCGCAATACCCATGAATACTGGGGCTACAATGCTGGTCTTGATTTTGAAAAGAAGATCATTGTCAAAAGAAATGCAGCAAGTGTACTTGCCAAAACCTTTGAAAAACCAAACTGGGAAGTACGCCCGATTATGTTTTCCGGAAACACAGATTGCTATCAACCTATTGAACGCAAATTGCAGATCACACGCAGCATGCTGCAGGTAATTGCGCAATACAAGCATCCTGTAGGTATGATCACCAAGAATCACCTGATCACGCGCGACATTGATATTTTAAAAGAACTTGCCGCCCAGCAACTGGTACATGTGAGCATCTCCATCACATCGGCAAGAGACGAGATTCGGCAAAAGCTTGAACCACGGGCTTCCGCTATTTCACAACGATTAAAAACCGTGGAAGCACTGGCAAAAGAAAATATTCCGGTGAACGTCATGATCGCTCCTATCATACCTGGAATCAACCACCATGAAATTCCCCAGATCATGAAACTCATTGCAGATGCAGGTGCATCTTCTGCAGCCTATACCATTGTGCGTTTAAACGGCGCCATCGGTGCGGTGTTTGAAGACTGGGTCCGTAAGGCTTACCCTGACAGGGCAGATAAAGTATTGAACCAGATCAAAGAGTGCCATGGCGGCTCGTTAAATGACAGTCGCTTCGGAACACGCATGCGTGGCGAAGGCAACATTGCAACAATCGTAAAAGACCTGTTTGTCGTTTCCAGAAAAAAATATTTATCCGGCAGGTCTTATCCGCCGCTACGTACAGACTTGTTTATGCGAAACAATAAAGGACAGTTAGGATTATTTTGATTTAAAATAAAAAATTCAGTAACAAAAAAGCATGCAATATTTCTTTCCTAATGTAGAACAAAAAATTTAATATCTAATGTAAGGTTACTTCTACCCTAAGTACTTGTATCTAATCATGGATCTGTAAACACCCCTTCAGACTTATGGCAAGTTCTTTACTCTTATATACCCCTCCCTTTAATAACCGGTCAATAAAAGGGTTCCTGTCATTGATCTATAAACCAACATCCCCAAAAAAATATTCATATAACAAAAAGATAACATCAAATCACAAAACAATTTTTACACTTATACACTTTTTTATATTTTTTCTTATCTGTAATTATTCAGATGCAGCAATCACAATTACCTCAATTACAACAACAGAAAGTACCTGCGGTAATAACGGAACAGCAACCATTGCAGCAACTAGTAGCAAATCAAATCCTTCCTTGATGTTTGAAATTATTTCAGGTCCTGCTACTGCGCCGATACAAAACAATCCTACCTTCTCATCTCTTTTTCCAGGTACTTACACGGTTCGTGTCTACGACATCGATTTTATATATAAAGACCAATCGTTCTCTGTAACAGGAAACTACCAGTTGCCGGATCTTACTCCTATAGCGATCAATCCTGTATGTCCGGGATTTTCAGATGGTCAAATTATCGGACAGGCAGTTACCGGAAAAGGCAAAGCCCCATACACCTGGGAAATGGTTGCGCCGGTTGCATCATCTCCTCAGACGAGTGATGTGTTTAACAATCTTGAATCGGGCAGCTATACAATAAAAATGACAGATGCCTGCGGCAATTTCCAGACACGAACGGTAATGCTGATTAGCGGTGGTACATTACTGGATCATTGGTATGATGGTGTACCAAGTGTATATAAGCTGGGTTGTGACACAATGGTTTATTCCATGCAGGTAAAAATTCTGAAAGCAAAAGCAAAATATCCGTTAACCCTAACGCTTCGCAAAGCTGATGGTACCACACAAATAAAAGATGTATATGCACAGCCGCTTGATACGACCAACTATGAACCAGGGCTTTATAACATCATTGATACCATCGCAGGTGTAAATTACGGAGATTATTTATTTGGCTGTTTAAAAGATATTTGCGGACATGAAATCTGTGCAAGAAAAGCAACGGTCTCTCCTTATCTTTTTGAATGGGCATTTAATACAACGGTATCCTGCGGCAATAAACTTGCCGGCACATTAAATCCATTAGGTGTAAATAGTACTCCATACATGTACACAGGTTTTAAACCTCCGCTTTCATTAATGCTTTATGATGTATCTACAAATACATTGGTTGATTCCACAGGCTGTAATAGCAGCTATTGCCCGCTATCCGTAAAAGAACAGACTGCCGGAAAAATATATAGAGCCCGTGTAACTGACGGATGCGGAAAAGTATATCAACAAAACATACAATGGCCCATTCTTGCACCGCCATATGTACAGGTACAAATTGGTATTGGCTGTATGGATTCTACAGCTGTAGGTTATTTTGATATCCGCAATTTCACTTCCTATGTAACGCTTGAATTATTATCCGGACCAACAAAAGTGGGAAGCACTAAACCCGGGTATGAATTTTCTGATCATATAACATATCCCAAAACCATATCTACCGAATTAACTTATGGTATATCTCTAAAAAATTTAACAGCGGGTACATATACCTACAGAGTATCTGATACATGTGGTCATGTTGTTAACGGATCATTTACTGTTTTACCTTCTAATCTGGCCAATTTTAAATATTCTTATTCCATAAAGAAGGGATGCCTTGGTGATAATATTTTATATTTTAATGCTGTAAGCGATAACACTGTTGGAGTATATATTATTAATCCGGCAACAAATAATAATTTATATACAAGGATTGGGAGTATTCTGCCGGACTCGCTTACTTCTCTGGCCCCAGGAAAGTATGTGCTTAAAATCTTTTACGGATATATTCCCGGATACGGCGGATCTTTATATACACATTATATTACCGATGGGTCGAATGATTGCTGGGCATTAACTGATACGATTACGATTCCGCCTTATTCAAACAATACCTTTCAATCCAATACATCTATTTTTTGTAACGGTACCAGTTATGTAGAAATAAAAGTTGACAGCACCCGTGGTGTGCCGCCCTATCAGTATGAAATCAGTAACGGCCCAAAAACATTTCCGCTGCAGAACAGCAATGTTTTTCAGCTACCAACATACGGTAATTATGTAATACGTATCCGCGATGCCTGTGGAAACAGCAATACCAGACAAATATCTGTAGACTCTGCAAAATTTCCGCCTATTATAAAAAAAGGTGCAGCCTGTACAGGCAGTAAAATTGTTCTCAAAGGTACAAGCTCAACTTTTTTTTCTTATGAATGGATAAAACCAAACGGAACGGTTTATACCGGGGATTCGCTTGTAATTGATCCACTCAGCGCGGTAGATACCGGAACCTATGTCATAACAAAAAAAGTTACAATCAATGGCTGTACTGATTCATTCAAGTCGACCTATCATGTTGAACTGCATGATGTATCCGAGCAAACAATTCCATTCTGCCCGGGTACTGCCGTCCATGTAGGCACGCACATGTATACATCAGCAGGTGTATATAGGGATACATTAAAAAATGAGTTAGGCTGCGACAGCGTCATCATTACAACACTGAAAAAATTTCCTCAGAAAATTGATAGCAATAGTGTTACCATCTGCAAGGGTGATCATGTTATTGTTGGCACGAATACTTATACAACTACAGGTATATACAAAGACTCCATACAGAATATATTCGGCTGCTATGATGTTACGATTACCAATTTATATGTGAACGGCATTCCGGATACAATAAAAACAAGCATCTGCACAGGATATTCTTTAACTGTAGGTTCACATGTTTATACCACTACAGGAATCTATACAGATACACTTCATTCCGTTACGGGCTGTGATAGTATTGTTGTACATGATCTTACCGTTACCTCTTACCCCGAATTCCCTGTTGCAAAAACAATTTGTGCAGGACAAAGTTTTACCTTCTTAACACATACGTACACGCAGGCTGGCGTATACAGAGATACAATTCCTTCTGCATCCTGTAAAAATATTATTGTGCTGACACTTACCGTTACACCTTACAAAAAAGATTCTATTGCCGAAACAATTTGTGAAGGAGAAAAATATGTAACTGGTGGCCGAGCCTATACACAAACCGGTGTCTACAGAGATACCGTAACAACTGCAGCATGCGACAGTATTACCATAGTTAATCTTACCGTTCTTCCGCTAAAACGAAATACACTTTCACGCTCCATCTGTGAAGGACAACAGGTAACCGTGGGTATTCACACTTACAAACAAACAGGCGTCTATCACGATACCTTAACAACAACTGGCTGCGACAGCATCGTTACACTCAATCTTACTGTTCATCCATATAAGCGCAATACATTTTCCAAAACGATTTGTTCAGGAGAAAGTGTACAAATCGGAACAAATATTTATAACATGCCGGGAACATATACAGATACACTTGCAACAGCAACCTGTGACAGCATTGTTACACTTACTTTACACGTCAATCCTTTACCCATTATATCGATCGGAAAAGATACATCTCTCTGCGCCAACACGTCTTTATTGCTGAATGCTGATAGTGGATTTTCAGCCTATTACTGGAACGATCATACAACTGCAGGCTCTCAATCCATCCGTGTAAATGCTGTAGGCAAATACTGGGTAAAAGTATTCAATCAGTATGGTTGTTCGCAAAGCGACACAATGGAAATTCTGCAGATCCACCCGCTGCCATCAGCAGATGCTGGGTCAGGCGTAACGATCTGCTATGGAACCGGTGCACAGCTCTCTGCAAGCGGCGGAACATCTTATCTCTGGATGCCAGGAAATATAAAACAGGCAAACATAACCGTTGCTCCTCTAACAAGTACCACTTATCACGTGATGGTAACAGATATACATAACTGCTCAGCTTCAGATGATGTGCTGGTAACTGTACATCCAAAACCTCCTGTTCTCTTATCTTCAATAGATGTCGATCATTGTTTTGACGAGGGCCCGGTAACAATCAACGCTAATTGGGGACAATCTTTTCTTTGGACACCTTCCGGCGAAACAACTCAAAGTATTCAAGTGGCCCAGGAAGGAACTTATACAGTTACCGCAATAGATCAGAACCTCTGTTCTTTTAAAGAAGAGATTATTTTCAAAAATATATGTGAAACAAAAATCTTTGTACCTACAGGTTTTACGCCTAATGGCGACGGACTGCATGATGATGTTGAGATTTTCGGAAAAAATTTCACCAATTTCAAAATAACTATTTTCAACAGGTGGGGTGAAATTATTTTTATTTCAACAGACAGAGAAATAAGATGGAATGGCATTTATCTCGGCGAAGAAATGCCTATCGGCAGCTACCCGTGGATCATCAGTTACGAAAGTATCTTTGATCCGAATCATATAGAACAGAAAATGAACGGAAGCATTACACTTGTAAGGTAAGACATGAATATAATACGAGTTTATATTTGTTTCCTATTCTTCATTGCAGGTATACCTGTATTTGCGCAGGATCCGCAATATTCACAGTCATATGCCAATGCTCTGTATTTAAGCCCGGCTTTTGCCGGAGCAGAAGAAAACACACGTGGAATTTTCGCTACCCGTTACCAGTGGCCGGGTTTAGATGCATCTTTTGTCTCCAATACAATTTCTATTGATCATTATATAGATCGTTACAAAAGCGGCATTGGTTTTATTGCTACTTCAGATGTTGCCAGCGCCTCGAAATTACGTTCTACGGAAGCAGGTTTGGTTTATGCATTCCAGGCAGAGATCTCAAAAAAGATCGTGTTCCGTCCTGCCCTTCAGCTCTCTTATGTAAACAGAACGATTAACTTCAGCAGTCTTACTTTTGGTTCACAATTCAATAACAATGGTTTTGTTGGCGGCCCTAACAACGAGCCTTCCAATATTCCCATGGTTTCTTACCTTGATATTTCTGCAGGCGGGCTTTTATATGCAAAAAAGTATTGGCTGGGTATTTCAACCCATCATTTGAATACACCGGAACAATCATTTATGAAAGGCCAGAGTCCTTTGCCAATCAAGGCTTCCCTTTTCGGCGGATACAAATTTTCATTCACTCCCGAATGGAGAAAAAAACATGTTAACCCCGACGAAGAAAAAAGCATCACACCCACTTTTTTATATAAGATGCAGGGCAAGTCAGACCAGCTTGACATCGGTTTGTATGGGCAATACAATGCATTGGTTGTTGGTTTCTGGTATAGAGGGATACCGATAAAAGTGTATGCCCCCGAAAAAACGAACCACGAAGCATTTGTCTTTTTAGTTGGCTTTATGCACAAAGGATTTTCAATGGGTTACAGTTATGATTATACTATTTCAAAACTTGCCAATATATCCGGAGGTGCACATGAGCTTACGCTTTCGTATGGGTTTAAAACAAAGAAGGCGAAGCGCATTCAGAAACGTGCCGTGTGTCCTAAATTCTGATTGATTAAAATAAACTTTCTTTGAACTATGTATGCTGCTTACAAAAATGCATCTACCACCGTTGTCACGGTTGCGCCAACATTTGCTGTTCCGTTCAAAAAACGCAGGTAGCAGTTGGAAGTACTTGCACTGCCTGTGCTTGTGCAGCCAATGGTAACAACAATTTTATAAGTTCCCGGCCACACATTCGGCACCACCAGTTGTACCGTATTCGGCGGAAATGTATAAGAACCAACGCCCTGCACATCCACCTGGTAATATTCGGTAGACAGCAGCCCGTTATTGGAATGCACATTAAAAATCAACGAACCCTGGCTGATGCTTGTACCTGGCCCATCCTGGTAATAATTATAGGTTAAACCATTTGGTTTTACAGTTCCATTATTATTCACATTACCTTTATAGCAGGAAACAAACAGAGCTAAAAAGCCTGCCAGTAAGAAAACACGAAAAAGCTTTTTATGTATTCCTGCAATCATAATTGCTGTTACCGGTTATGATGAAAGATGTTCTGGTTATAAACAGTCATTAAAGATAACGAATTCTTATGAAAAGAATTTTCCTCTTAAACAGCAAAATCCCGCTGGGGGCGGGATTTGCTGTTTAATATAAAGAACGATGCTTACATCGCGCTTGGAATCTGCTCTAATTTAAATGCTTCTTCACCATTTTTAAATGATTTACGAGGCTTCAAGTTCAATACCTGGAACATCTCCTTATCCGCATTTACTTCCGGATTAGGAGTTGTAAGCAAGGTATCACCTGCAAAGATTGAATTCGCGCCAGCTAAGAAACACAACGCTTGTTCTTCTGTGTTCATGCGCACACGGCCTGCTGATAAACGTACCATTGCTTTTGGCATTACAATACGTGCTGTAGCAATCATACGTACCATTTCCCAGATAGAAACACGCGGCTGATCTTCCAGCGGTGTGCCTTCTACAGGTACCAATGCGTTTACCGGTACTGATTCAGGATGTTGTTCCATCGTTGCCAGTGTATGCAGCATGCCTACACGATCACCATGGCTTTCGCCCATACCAATGATACCGCCTGAGCAAACAGAAATCTTTGCTTTACGCACATGGTTTAATGTATCCAGACGATCGTCGTATGTTCTTGTAGAAATAATTTTATCGTAATGTTCTTCGCTTGTATCCAGGTTATGGTTGTATGCATACAAACCTGCATCTTTCAGCTTTTCAGCCTGTTCAGGAGTTAACATACCGAGTGTACAGCAAACTTCCATACCCATAGTACTTACACCTTTTACCATGTCAAGTACTTTATCAAAATCTCTGTTGTCGCGCACCTCTCTCCAGGCAGCTCCCATGCAGAAACGTGTACTTCCGGATTCTTTTGCTTTCAAAGCAGAATTCAATACTTCCTGTACTTCCATCAACTTCTCTACCTTTACACCAGTATGGTAACGGGCAGCCTGAGGGCAATAAGAACAATCTTCCGGGCAACCACCCGTTTTGATTGATAATAAGGTACAAACCTGTACTTCCTGAGGATCATGAAACTCACGGTGCACAGTAGCACCACGATACATTAAATCCAATATTGGGCTATTATAGATTTCTGAAATCTCTTCTTTTGTCCAGTTATTGCGAATTTCTGTCATTCCTTATACTTAAGATATCTGCAAATATACACATTATTGCTTGTTGTAAGCACTTTTATAGGCCTTCCAAAGGCTAAGTCTTTAATAGTGAATGAATAATATTTACAGTTCAATTTATTTAATTTCCATGAAATAAGGGATTCGTGCCTGAACACCCTGATATTTAGGCAATGACTGCAGCGTTTTAAAATGGGTATAGAAGTTTCCGAATGTTTTCATCTGAGCTTCTTCTTCTCCTGTTACAGAATTAAAGAATTCGATCCATTCCTGGTTTTTCTGTTCCGGGTAATACGTAATATCGTCTGCAGAAACAGCTGCTGCTTTTGCCGCGATCTCAATAGCTTTATCCATACCTCCAAATACATCCACCAGATGAATACCTAACGCATCTTTACCAGCCCATACCCTGCCCGATGCATGTGTTTCAATTTCTTCAGCAGTTGTATGTCTGCCTTCGGCCGCTTTACGGATGAATGTTTCATAAATAGAATTTACTTCGTTCTGAATAATCATACGCTCAGCATCTGTAACTGGTCTTGTAAGCGAACCTATATCAGAATACAAACCTGTCTTTTCGCGATCCGTACTGATCCCAAGTTTATCATTTAATAATTCTTCTGTATTCATTAATAAACCGAATACTCCAATGGATCCGGTGATAGTCGCCTGAGAAGCAACGATGGTATCACAGGCCATGGCAATATAATACCCGCCTGAAGCGGCCACTTCTCCCATGGATGCAATTACGGGCTTTACCTGACGGGTCAATACAATTTCTCTCCAGATCACGTCTGAGGCAAGTGCACTGCCTCCCGGAGAATTCACCCGAAGTACAATGGCTTTCACATTTTTATCTTCACGTAATTTACGCAGCTCTTCGCACAAGCTTTCTGAACCAATTGTTTCGCCATCTCCTTTGCCGGATTGAATTTCACCGTTGGCAAACAGGACAGCTATGTGCGGTTTATCTGTCGCAGGCTTTTTCTCAGGAGCAAGTTTTTCAAGCTTCTTATATGAAACAAATGAGATTTCCTGGTCTGCATCCAGCTTCAGTCTTGTTCTCACAGATGCAAGCATAGAGTCGTAATATGCCACATGTGTAATCAAGCCAAAAGCTTTTGCATCTTTAGCGTTCCGAACCAACATAGAGTCAGAAATATTCTTCAACGTTTCAACCGGAATTTTTCTGGATGCAGCAATATCTTCCAGCATAACACTGTACAAAGAGTTTATATATAGTTTAATTTGCTCGCGGTCTTCATTGCTCATGTGATCGTTGATTAACGGTTCAATAGCGCTTTTGAATTTCCCAACTCTGAATATTTCTGTTTTTACACCAACCTTACTCAACAGATTTTTAAAATACAAAGTATTCACTCCAATACCGTTAAACTCAAGCATACCAGATTCTGGCAGGTAGATTTCATCAGCTACTGAAGCCAGGTAGTAAGCAGCTTCTGCATATACTTCCCCATAAGCATAAATAAATTTGCCTGTTTTTTTAAAGGCTACCAATTCATCGCGCAGCTCTTTCCAGGAAGCAATACCGGCACTGGCAAATTTCATTTCAAGAACAATTCCTTTTATTTTATCATTTGCAGCTGCTTCTTTAATAGCCTTCTTCACCTGAAGCAAACCAATTTTAGAAGATCCGCGCGGATCAAAAATTCCTGCAAATAATTTATCAGACTCACGTTCGATAATCTGGTTATCCAGTGTAATCTTCAATACCGAGGATCCTTTCAATACAACAGATGAATCTTCTTTTCCCGACGATAGCGTAACAAGAAGAATGATGATACCGATTATAGTAAACAATAAAAAGCCAACAATAACTGCCAGCACCTGTTTGATAAAATTCATAAAACTTAGATGGTTATATAGATCAAATATACAAAACTTGGGTCTAGGAAACCTTCCCTTTCAACGATATTTTGAATGGTAAATGCTCCTTTATAATAAGTCGTACAAAGAGCCAAATTATTGTACTACATTGAATGAATATAGTATTCTGAAATATAAAAATGGGAGACCAACATTATGTATCTTTGCTAAACCATGAACAATCAGGAATTACATACGCTGGTGTTGCTGCTTGGAAGTAATCTGGGAGACAGAAGTTCTCTTTTAACACAGGCTACAGAAAAAATCAATGTACAGCTTGGCAACATTTCAAAAGCTTCTTCTCTTTATGAAACAAAATCATGGGGATTGGAAGAACAACCGGATTTTCTGAATCAGGTGCTGATCTGCCATACCGCTAACAATGCTGCAGAAGCATTACATCATTGCTTATCTATAGAAAAAGAATTGGGCAGAGACCGGAAGGTAAAATGGGGAAGCCGTTGCATTGACATTGATATACTTTATTTTGATGATGCAATCGTTGCCACGGAAAGATTAAAAATTCCGCATCCGTTTCTGCATCAGCGCAGGTTTACGCTAGTTCCTCTTGTGGAAGTCATGCCGGATTTTGTACATCCCGTACTTAATTTTTCAAATAAAGAACTGTTGGAACGGTGTGAGGATGAATTGGAAGTTTTAAAACTAAATTCCAAATAACAAAAAAACAAATTCCAAACAGCTAAGATATTCATATCCGTTTGGAATTTGTTTTTTGGATTTTGTTTCTTTTCGACTTAGATCGAAGCTACTTCTGCGCTTGGTTCAATCTTCTTCACAAGACCTTGTAACACTTTACCCGGACCACATTCAACAAAAGAAGTACCTCCGTCTTTCACCATATTTTGTACAGACTGTGTCCAGCGTACCGGAGCTGTCAGCTGAGCGATCAGGTTTGTTTTAATCACTTCAATATCTGTTGAAGGTGCCGCATTCACATTTTGATATACAGCACATGTCGGTTTGCCAAATGTTGTATTTTTAATAGCTGCTTCCAATTCAACACGTGCTGGTTCCATTAACGGAGAGTGGAAAGCACCTCCTACAGGCAATACCAATGCACGTTTCGCTCCAGCAGCTTTCATCAACTCGCATGCTTTCTCAATACCTTTTACACTACCAGAGATCACCAATTGCCCCGGGCAGTTATAGTTTGCAGCAACTACAACTTCGTCTATGATAGAAGCACAGATCTCTTCTACTTTTTCGTCTGCCAGCGCAAGTACTGCAGCCATTGTACCAGGAACAAGCTCACATGCTTTCTGCATAGCCATGGCACGTTGTGAAACCAGTTTCAAACCATCTGCAAAAGATAATGTACCATTGGCAACAAGCGCAGAGAACTCTCCTAAAGAGTGACCCGCAACCATTTCCGGTGCGAATGTTTCGCTGATCTTTGCAAGTATAACCGAGTGAATAAATATAGCCGGCTGAGTTACATTCGTTTGTTTTAGCTCTTCATCTGTACCTGTAAACATTACTTTTGTAATATCAAATCCAAGGATATCGTTTGCCTGAAGAAATAATTCTTTTGCTTTCGCAGAATTTTCAAAAAGGTCTTTACCCATTCCTGAAAATTGAGATCCCTGGCCCGGGAAAACGTATGCTTTCATAGTTTTTTCTTAATGTTTAACGAAGTATAAGGAACAAAACTATTTCTTTATTCATGAAAATCCAAGTTCGTTACTAGGTACTAGGTAATAGTTGCTAGACATATAAAAATAATACCTATAGTCACCTGATTATTAGCTGTAAAGACATTAAACTTAATAAATTGAAACGATTGAATATGAACCATCAAGAACCAATGAAATTCTAGTAACTAGAAACTAGCACCTAGAAACTATTCAAAGAAAGCGCTCGCGCATTTCCGGTGTCGGAATCCGGCAGGCATCCATCTTGCCAAACCATTTGTACCTGTTCTTCGCAATGATATTGTATACAAAATCACGAAGGAAACCCGGAATAATAATAGCGGCATAACATAAGGGCCAGAGGCCGTTCAATTGTTTGGCAATCTCAAGGGCAGCCCGCGAACGTTTGTAAACGTTGTTCCCACGGATCACTTTAATCGTATCGATCGTATCAGCATCTTCACCATGTTTTGTCAATAGCTCTCTTGCCAATTGAGATTGCAATGGAGCGAAAACAAATTTTTTCCCCGGATCATGATCAATGATGAAGTTAACGGAGTTGTTACAAAAATGACACACTCCATCAAACAAGACCAATGATTGTTTCTCACCTATTTTGCTGTCAGAATCTGAAGCCATCCTTTTAAGTTTTTAACTTCATCATCCTCATTCAATCTACCGTAAAAATGAACTTCAGCCAGGTAATAATAAATACCATCTGAAAGCGGACCTTTCTCGGTTTTACCATCCCAGTTGATGTTCGGATCGGTATCTTTATAATATACCAAACCTCCCCAACGGTTATATACATAATAACGCACAAAGGAAGCACCACGCGGTATCGGGAACGGCTGGATCAGATCGTTCTTACCGTCATTGTTAACTGTAAGCAAGTTCGGAAGTTCATAAAACACACAATCATCCACACAAATCCTAGGTCCCTTCGGCCCTTCCAGTCCGGAGGTATTGGTTGCGGATATTGTAAAGCAGCCTGCAGTAGTCTGGTGATTCACATAGGTGTATGTGGTATCTGTTGTTTGCAGTAACAAGCTTATATTATCCGATTCATGTTTGGAGAAATATACATTGTAGTGATCAAAAGTGTTGCAGGTTGCAGCCATCAGATTTGTCCAGTTCAATACATCCTGAAACACTGTCAGATCACCGTCGCAGCCATCCACAGTTAGTACCGGCGGATTAAGAAGTTTATCGTCTGTAGGTACTACAGAATCAATAGCTGATGTAGCAGTAGCAATATCCGTTAAGAGTTTATCACAATAGTGCCCGAATTGTTTTACATAATAATACACGGTATCACAATTATGAACTGTTTTATCAGTATAAGAAACATCTGAATCACTCATGGTTGTAAGCTTTACAAATGGATCTGTATTGACCTTTCTGTAAACCTGAACCGAATCAACAATCCATGGTTGTGTATACTTCCATTTAAGAGTTGCCGTTGCATTGCCAGCTGTTGCTGATAAATCGAATGTAGAAAGCCATGCCGTGACTTTATCATTATTCAATAATTTAAGGCGGTATGAATAAATAATATTTTTTGTATCGAGATTAATATCTGTGTAAGAAGTTACGTCAGTTAACGTAGCAACGGGAATAAAGGAGGTTGGATTTTCGCCTTCGCCTCGTTCCAGGTCATAAATAAAAGGAGCTGAAATGCTTGCCGAAGATGGTGCATACCAAGTCAATGAAATTTTACCGGATGTAGTGGATGTTTCAATAACATCAATAGAATTCATAACCGGAACATCCATTGCCAGAGAAGTACATACCTGATCGGATGGAATACTTTCTCCGTATGCCGGTGCTGGATATTCTGCTACCAGCATGTAGCAATAAGATTTTCCTTTACCCAATCCTGCACCTTTATTATTATCAACAAAACTTGTGTGCGTAGCAGGCACTGAACCAATAAGTGTATAGCCAGCCAATGGTCCGGTCTTACATGGATCTGTGCTCGGAGCAACTGAATCGCAATCAATTCTGTAAATATTAATTTTCTCAGCTTGGTTGCTGCATGTATACAACGACCAGGTCAGGGTTACTAAATCAAATCCGGGCGTGGCAGTAATTCCTTTAATCTTGGGTCCCTTCACGTAAATAAGCCAGGATTGGATATCAACCAGTATAGGTGTTCTGAATTGATCCGTTGCTTTAAACACAACCTGGTATGGCTGCTTTCTCACATGTGTACATGTCGTCTGCCATTTAAACGTTCCGCTTGGGTTTGCGGAAGATTGATTGGCAACAGTAAATGTTGCAGGGGTGGTAACTGCATACGGTTGTCCATATGTTTCTAAAAGTACCTTATCATTATCTACATCTGTTGCTGAAACCAATGTTTGAAGGAATTTACCTGCCTCAATACAAGTATCTTTAGGCATGCTCAGCTTCGGCGGGTTATTAATCGTTTCCAGAATCTCTACCTGCATGTCACGAACTATGTAACCGATTTTACGACCGAATCTCCATTCCGTAATTTTAATAGCAATGTTGTAATACCTCGGTGGGCTGCCGTAGTTGCTGGGCGCGTTCCACAACAGGTCCCCTGTAGCCGGATCTAATGTTAGAAAGGCAGGGCCGCCGAGTGTACTCTGTCCGCCAAAGATTGGAGACCCTGGATAATTATAGCCCAGAACAGGAGTTTTGTAATCACTTTGCGGTTGTATGAGCTCGTAGGAAAGGCTGTCCCCATCCGGATCGTAAGCACCAGGATTATGCGTGTATATTTTACCAACGGCACCAAAATCAATCGGTGGTACCGTCATTACCGGACTGTTATTCATACCCAGCAATGGATTCACCTGCAATTGCATTTCCACATAAAAGGCCACGTTGCAATCCGTTCCCGCACATGACGGAATATTTTTTATTCCAGCATTCCGGTTTTGTTCCCGCATGCGTACGGTGTAGGTACCAGCCCCCTTGAATGTATGATTTTGAACTACAAAGATATTCTTGATCGTATTGTTACCAACATCTGTCCACGGCTTATTTCTTGTCACAATCGTATCTTTACCATCTCCGAATTCAATCAATATATCATCGCTTTCAGTGCTAGTGGCTACACCACTCAATGTATTAAAGTACAATACCAATGTAATTTTATATGATAATGAGGCTCCAGGAAGTCTTTCAGCTGAAAATTCACCTGCCCGGATGTGCGAAGAATAACCTGAAATGCTGAAAAAAAGCGTTAGTAAAACTACGTACGTAAAATTTCTTATATTTTTATTTTTTATCATAACCGGACAAAACAATGAAAGACAGTTTGTTGTTCTTTACATAACGCAAAAAACTTAATTTAGAATACATCCAAATAATAATTTAGGTTGCATCATTTCAAGTCTGAAGTTAACTTTGGCAAGATAATAAAAAACATTTATCGAACAGGTAAAATAAAAGGATTAAAGATGAGTTGGTTTACACAAACAATTTTCTCTACCAGTGTGGGTAGAAAAGTGATCATGGCCCTTACAGGGCTGTTTTTATGTACCTTTTTAGCGGTGCATTTAGCAGGTAACTTCCAGTTACTGCATAATGATGGCGGACAGGCATTCAACTTGTATACCAAGTTCATGACTTCCAATCCCTTAATTAAAACAATATCTTACGTAAACTTTGCCTTTATCCTTGGCCACGTGATCTGGGGAGCTTACCTAACCATTCAAAACAAAAAAGCACGTCCAACAGGTTATGCATATAATGACCCGGGCAAGACGAGTTCATTCTCTTCGCGCTGGATGGGTGTTTTAGGAACAATGATCCTGATCTTTTTACTGATCCACTTAAAAGACTTCAAAATGGCATACATGGGCCTGACTGAAGAATTGCCAATGGTTACGTATACATTGGAAAACGGAGATTCAGTAACTGTAAAAGATATGTATTATGAAGTGACTGAAGAATTCGAATCGCCGATCGTTGTTGTAATTTATACACTTTCAATGATTGCTTTAGGTTTCCACTTATACCACGGTTTCCAGAGTGCCTTCCAGTCATTAGGTTTAAGACATCCGAAATACACACCATTAATCAAAGCTGTAGGCTTTGTATTCTGGGGGCTTATTCCATTGGGCTTTGCCGCTATCCCTCTTATTTTCTTCTTCTGCCAAAATCATTAAAATAAACCCTCTGTTATAGCATTATGATATTAGATTCAAAAATACCAGACGGACCGTTAGCTGACAAGTGGACCAAATACAAGTTCAACCTTAAGCTGGTAAACCCTGCAAACAAAAGAAAGTACAACATCATTGTTGTAGGTACAGGACTTGCAGGTTCTTCTGCTGCTGCCTCATTAGCAGAATTAGGTTACAATGTTCAGGCATTCTGCTTCCAGGATAGCCCGCGTCGTGCGCACTCAATTGCAGCACAAGGCGGTATCAATGCAGCAAAAAATTATCCAAACGATGGTGACTCTGTTTACCGTCTGTTTTATGATACAGTTAAAGGTGGTGACTACCGTGCACGTGAAGCAAACGTTCACCGTTTGGCGGAAGTCTCTGTAAATATTATTGACCAGTGCGTGGCACAAGGTGTTCCTTTTGCACGCGAATATGGTGGATTATTAGATAACCGTTCATTCGGTGGTTCTCAGGTATCACGTACTTTCTATGCACGTGGCCAGACAGGACAGCAGTTGTTACTTGGTGCATACAGCGCATTGAGCCGCCAGATCCACACTGGTAAAGTTAAAATGCATACGCGTGAAGAAATGCTTGACCTCGTAATGATCGACGGACAGGCAAAAGGTATTGTAACGCGTAATCTGGAGACAGGTAAGATTGAAACACATGCGGCGCACGCAGTACTTCTTTGTACAGGTGGTTACGGTAACGTATTCTTCTTATCTACAAACGCACAGGGTTCAAACGTAACAGCAGCATGGAGAGCACACAAGCACGGTGCGTTGTTCGCTAACCCTTGCTTTACTCAGATACACCCTACATGTATACCGGTTTCAGGTGATCACCAGTCTAAAT
The DNA here is from genome assembly GCA_021151805.1 of Cytophagaceae bacterium. Lineage (GTDB taxonomy): Bacteria > Bacteroidota > Bacteroidia > Cytophagales > Cytophagaceae > Cytophaga. The sequence continues at coordinate 33,564 of JAGKWN010000037.1, forward strand.
TGACATTGATGTCTGAATCTCTTCGTAACGACGGTCGTGTGTGGGTTCCAAAAGCAAAAGGCGATAACCGTCAGGCAAGTGCAATCCCTGAAGATGAAAGAGATTACTTCTTAGAAAGAAAATATCCATCATTCGGTAACCTGGTACCACGCGACGTGGCATCACGTAACGCGAAAGAACAGTGTGATGCAGGCAAAGGTGTTGGTACAAGCGGTTTAGCCGTTTACCTGGATTTTGCTGATGCAATCAGCCGTTTGGGTGAAGATACAGTACGTGCAAGATATGGTAACTTATTTGACATGTATGCACAGATCACTGGTGAGAATCCATATAAAGAACCAATGCGTATCTACCCTGCGGTACACTATACCATGGGCGGTCTTTGGGTAGATTACAACTTAATGACAACAATACCTGGTTTATATGCATTAGGTGAAGCAAACTTCTCTGATCACGGTGCAAACCGTTTGGGAGCGTCTGCATTGATGCAAGGTTTAGCAGATGGTTACTTCGTAATTCCAAATACAGTGGGTGATTACTTAGCAACAATCGGCCCGAAACCGGTAGATGCCAAACACCCGGCCTTTGCTGAAGCAAAAGCAAAGGTGGAAGAGCAGACAAAGAAACTATTAGCTATTAAAGGAACAAAAACAGTTGCTGAGTACCACCGTGAATTAGGTCACATCATGTGGGAATACTGTGGCATGGCACGTAACGAAGCGGGCTTGAAAAAAGCACAAGGCTTGATTCAGGCATTGCGTGCAGACTTCTGGAAGAACGTAAACGTTACAGGTACTAACGAAGAGCTGAATCAGCAGCTTGAGCGTGCAGGTCGTGTAGCGGATTTCTTAGAACTTGGTGAATTGATGGTTGTAGATGCATTGAACCGTACAGAATCTTGTGGTGGTCACTTCCGTGAAGAATCACAAACTGAAGAAGGAGAAGCATTACGTAACGACAATGATTTCTGCTATGTAGCAGCCTGGGAATACAAAGGCGATAACCAACCTGAAGTATTACATAAAGAAGTATTGAAATTTGAAAGTGTTAAATTAACTCAAAGAAGTTATAAGTAATATGTCAGGTCACATGAATTTAACGTTAAAGGTTTGGCGTCAGAAAGATGCTAAATCTAAAGGCAAGCTTGAAACATACGAAGCAAAAGATATCTCTCCGGATATGTCATTCCTGGAGATGATTGATGTTGTGAACGAAGGCCTGATAAAAAAAGGAGTTGAACCTATTGCTTTTGACCACGATTGCCGTGAAGGTATCTGTGGCATGTGCAGCATGTATATCAACGGACACGCACACGGACCGAAAAAAGGGATCACAACGTGTCAGCTGCATATGCGTAGCTTCAAAGATGGTGAAACAATAACAATCGAACCATGGAGAGCAAAAGCCTTCCCTGTTATTAAAGATTTAGTGGTAGACCGTTCTGCATTTGACCGTATCATACAGGCAGGTGGCTACGTTTCAGTAAACACTGGTGTAACGATTGATGCCAATGCAATAGCAATTCCAAAAGAAAATGCTGATGCAGCTATGGATGCAGCAACCTGCATTGGTTGCGGTGCCTGCGTGGCAGCTTGTAAAAATGCTTCTGCTACCCTATTCTTATCTGCAAAAGTTTCTCAATTAGCATTATTGCCGCAAGGACATCCTGAAAGAGCTGCCCGTGTTGAAGCAATGATCGACCAGATGGAAGCTGAAGGTTTTGGTAACTGTACAAACACAGAAGCTTGTTCTGCTGAATGTCCGAAAGAGATCGGCCAGGAGCATATTGCACGTATGAACAGAGAGTTCTTCGCTGCAAAGCTTGGATCGAATAATACAAAGTAATTCCTTTTAAGAATTCGTATATAGAAAGTCCCGCTGGTAAAGCGGGACTTTTTTATTGCATCTTTTCAGCATACACGATGAAACTTACAGAAATCTGGACAAGAGAATTGCTAAATGGAATTTTTGGAGGTTTAACACCAGTTAGCGATCCATTTGACAATACAACATTTTACATTTCAGATGGCTGGGGCTCCGCTTACCCTTCAATGAAATTAAGACATCTTTCCTTTGAAAATGGAAAAGAGCTGCATGCCGTATCCATAAAGAATTCTGTACGAAGTTTATATTTCAATCCCGACGAAAGAAATATGTTTGCAACCTCAGATAATAAGATATTTCATATTGATAGAAAAGAGTTTTCAATTATCAATAAATTCGACAAAGGCATCCAAAAGTTTAGTGATTTCATTGCATCAAATGATACAGATACGCTTTTATTAATGAATAGGTCTTCAGACTTTCTTTTTGTTTATAATTATATCAATGGAAAAACGACAAAGAAAAAATTAAAAACCTGCGGCGGTTTTTTTAAAGAAGATGAAAATACGTATTTGATTTTTTGTCCTCAAAGCGGTAGTGTACAGCAATACGATTTAAAAACAAATACACTTAGAAAAATTTTACAAACCGAAGTTTTCTACAAATCCTACATTAGTAAGTCAAACAAATTATATTTCCATTTAGGTACAATTATTGAAGCGACTTCAGATACATCCGAAAGAATTGATCCGATAAATAAAATTGTTATTCATTTAAAAAATGATTTGACAAAAAAAACGGAAATAAAATTTGAGTTCAGCTTTCAGAAATTTATTGTTTCAGAAAATGAGGAAAAATTG
>JAGKWN010000164.1 GCA_021151805.1 Cytophagaceae bacterium
TTATTATACGGTATTATTAAAATAACGTTTTTACCGCAATTTTCGAAAAAAAAATACCGAAGACTTCAAAAAAAGGAGGGATTCCCTTACCTTGGAGGAAATTCTACAAATTAATTCGAATGGATTTAAAAAAGGTTAATAAAGATTTAGAAGCGATTATTCTTAAAAAGAATGAATTGAACGCTTTAACGTACGATCATAAGGATTACGATGATGTTGAGGAGGAATTGCATGATCTGGAAGATGATTTTTTAGATGCTTATGGAGATGAATTAGAAGAAGTTCTTGATCAGGTGCATGTGAAAATTGATGCAGATAATGACGTTCTATTACCAATCGCTTATGTAGGCTCGTTCTATAAAACTGCCGGCAAAAATGCAGATGGAACACATCAGTTTGATGTTGCTGAAGGCCAGGGCGTTTCAGTTGAAAGCGGAAAGTATAAAAGTGCTGATACACGTTTGATCTTCTTACCTAATCCATTGAGGCTGATACTGACGAATGGAAAAGATAAAAAAATAGTAGTATGGGGAGAAGGTGCATAACCGGCCGCTTCAAATCCTTGTTAAGCTCTGTAACCAGTAATGGCTTGCAGAGCTTCATTTTTTAATTGCTTTACTTACCTAATTCAATGTAGTTTAGTTAAGACTATAAAACAGTCTTCCTTTCTTAATTTATATTGCTCTTTCTTTTTCCTTCATTGTTCTTTTGTCTTAATACAAAAGAACCAAAAGATCAAGGCTGATTTCAAATAGGCTAAAATTTTGGTTCATTCCGCAGAACGCTACAAAACCGTCCTGAAAAAGGACTTGTTGTAGCGTTCAAAAAGCTCCATGAACCAAAATTTCTTAACGCAATTTGAAATGAGGCCGATTGAGCATTCTTCGATATTGAGTAAACTTTAAAGTCGTTCAACTGATTATTCTTTCGCCTTTCGGGTAAATATTGATCAGTAACCGACCTTCTCACGTACATTTTTTAATACCTCTCCACCAATCGCCCAGGCTTTTTCAGCACCGGCTTTCAATTTAGCATCAATTTCATGGGTATTGTTCATATAATAGTTGAACAATTCACGCTGCTTGGCATATTTATTCCAAAGTACTTCAAACAAGGCCTGCTTCGCGTGCCCGTAGCCAAAGCCGCCAGCCTGATATTTTGCACGTATATCTGCAATCTGATCTTTATCTGCAACCAGTGAATATATTTTGTATACATTACAGGTATCCGGATCTTTCGGTTCTTCCAGGCCTTTGCTATCGGTGACAATGGATTTTACTACTTTCAGCAGTTCTTTTTCCGGAAGAAAAATATCAATGTAGTTGTTGTAGGACTTACTCATTTTTTGTCCGTCAATACCCGGTATCGTCATTACCTGATCATCCACTTTTACTTTAGGCAATACAAACGTCTCTCCGTACTGATTGTTGAAAGCTGAAGCGATATCGCGTGTGATTTCCAGGTGCTGGATCTGGTCTTTGCCTACCGGTACCACGTCTGCATTGTACATTAAAATGTCCGCGGCCATTAAAACAGGGTAAACAAATAATCCTGCATTCACATCAGACAATTTGCTTGACTTGTCTTTGAAGGAATGCGCGTTAGCCAGCATGGGATATGGCGTAAAACAATTCAAAATCCAGGTAAGCTCACATACCTGCGGGATATCAGATTGTTTGTAAAAGATGTGTTTATCTGTATCGAAGCCAAAAGCCAGCCACGCTGCTGCAACCGCATGTGTATTGGCTTTGCGCACAGCTCCGTCTTTCAGAGAAGTAAGCGTATGTAAATCTGCAATGAAAAATAAAGATTCATTGCCGGGTGTATTTGATAGTTCAATAGCAGGAAGAATGGCGCCTAATAAATTTCCTAAATGCGGTCTGCCGCTGCTTTGTATGCCTGTTAATATTCTGGCCATGGAGTATTGGGTTAATGTGTAAAGGTAGTAAAATTAGTTACTAGGTGCTAGTTTCTAGTGACTAGACGAGAAAAAGGTGATTGGTTTTTGGATATTAAGTAAAAGGATTGGCTCTCATAATTTCATTGTCTAGCAACCAGAACCTAGCAACTAGCAACTATATTCGCTATATTTGAATATAACTATTACCGCATGAGATTTATCACAACCGTTACTGCACTGCTTTTAAGTGTGTTTTGTATGCTTACCAGCCAGGCTCAGAATCATAAGGAGATTGGTCACTTAGAATTTTCAGATACTTCGTTCAATTTTGGTCCGGTGAATGAGTCTCAGGGAATGCTGGCGCATGTATTTACGTTTGTCAATCTTGGTCCGGAACAGTTTGTTGTTGAAGATATTGAACCTTCCTGTAATTGTGTGACACCGGATTATCCGACGGATACGATTCATCCCGGCGAGAAAAGTGAAATTGTTTTGTATGTTGATCTGATCAATCACCCCGGAGTGTTCAAGCATGTGGTTACGGTTAAAGGTAATGCATCCAAAGAACCAATCCGCCTGTATGTGTCTGGCTATGTAACGCCATCGCCTCAGCCGTTACCGGAGTGGGACAGAACATCGTCTTTCAAATACAGCAGTGTTTATATTCAGAAGAACTATAAAAATTTTGGTACGGTATCTACAAGAGAACCTGTGCAGGCAGAGATTCCTGTATACAACAGCGGTAAACAGCCTATTACGATGGCTGTCGATAAAATGAAATTACCTCCTTATATAAAAGCTTCCTTACTTCCGGTGAAGATTGATGCGAAGCAACGGGGTGTGATCAAAGTACAATTTAACCCTAAGATCGTCGCTGATCTGGGTAATTTTGCCCAGCAAATAGAATTGATTTTGTTATCAGGCAGTGAAACAATCACCATACCATTTGTGGTTACTGCTTTTATAAAAGATGAACCCGTAGCAGGTACTGCTCCTTCGCAAGCGAGGATACAGGTGAGCAGACTGGATGTTGATATGGGCATTGTTAAAACCGATGATAAAGTAGTTGTAGATGTGACAGTGGCCAATGTCGGTACGCAGGAACTGGATCTGCGCTCTATCCGTACTTCCTGTTCATGCGTGGAAGCATTTGCAGATAAAAAAGAATTAAAGCCCGGAGCTTCTACCATTGTGAAAATTGTTTTCGATACACGTGACCGTATAGGCGTAGAAAATAAGATCGTCAGTATTTTTTCGAATGATCCTGTTTCACCCATCGTTACTATAAAGCTTAAAGCCACAGTTACAGAAAGCGGAGAAGCGCCCAAACCGGCAGGCCAGTAAAAGCAACATCGAAAGGTGTTTCAGAACTTTTGGTTTTAGAACTCCGTATGTAAGTTAGTGGTCAGTAAACAGTAGTCAGTTGCTGGCCGTATGTAATGGTTCTCGTGGTCTTGTGTTATGCTGTTTGTAGAATCAATACATTTATTCCCCATTTGAAATTTAACAGGTACAGTTTTGAACTACTATCAACAACGACAAACCTTACTGGAGCACGCGGCAACCATTGAGCATGGCTTAATAGTTATTGGCGGTGGTATTACCGGCTGCGGCATTGCATTGGATGCGCAATCCCGCGGCATTCCGACTTTGCTGATCGAAATGCAGGATATCGCAGCAGGTACGTCGTCCCGTTCCACCAAACTGATTCATGGCGGCTTACGTTATTTGAAACAGTTTGAATTCGGGTTGGTGAAAGAGACCGGTAGAGAACGCGCTGTGGTACATCATTTAGCTCCGCACATAACCATTCCTGAACCGATGTTGCTGCCGATCATTAAAGGCGGTTCCATGCCGAAGTGGATGGCTTCGCTAGGTACATTGATCTACGATTTTTTAGCAGGGGTTAAGAAAAAAGAAAGAAGACAGGTATTAAATAAAGCTGCAACAATGGCATATGAACCATTGCTTACAGGCGCCCGTGTAACAGGTGGTATTCATTATTTTGAGTATCGTACCGATGATGCACGTTTGACCATGGCCGTAGCCAAAACCGCACAGACTGAAGGTGCGGTTCTGCTGACCTATACAAAAGTGATTGATCTGCTCTATGAAGCAGGTGAGATCATTGGCGTAAAAGTGCAGGACACTTTCACCGGAAAGGAATATATATTTAAGGGAATGGAAGTGATCAATGCTGCTGGTCCCTGGGTAGATTCATTGGATGTAAAGGATGTTTCTATCCGGAAAAATAAATTGTTGCTTACCAAAGGTGTTCATATTGTTATTGATCATTCGAAATTTCCAATCAGGCAGGCAGCGTATTTTGACGTGGGAGACGGACGGATGGTTTTCGCGATTCCAAGAGAAGGAAAGACGTATATAGGCACAACCGATACTGCATACACAGGCAACAATGAAGAGCCCGGTATTACAGATGCAGATAAAACATACCTGCTGAATTGTGTACAACACATTTTCCCTACAATCAAATTAGAAGTAGCAGATATTGAAAGTTACTGGTCGGGCTTACGTCCCTTGATCCGCGAAGCAAAATCAAAGTCACCTTCAGCAATTTCGCGCAAGGATGAGATCTTTAAAAGCGCAACAGGCTTACTGAGTATTGCCGGCGGCAAACTTACCGGTTACCGGAAAATGGCGCAACGCATAACAGATATTATTGCAGAACGATTGCAGACTGATTATGAGATCGGCGACTGTACAACTGAGACCCATATATTAAGTGGAGGAGATCTGCAAAAACACGGCGGACTGGAAGCATTCACACAGCAAAAACTTGGTGAGCTAACAACACGTGGTATTGATACTGAAACGGCGAAACGTTTGATTCGTTTGTACGGAAGTAATATTGATCTTTATCTGATCGAGTTTGATCAGTTGGATAGTCGTTTGCAGACGATACAGCTACCGATCTGGTTGAAGGCACAACTTCAGTATACCTGTAAGCATGAATTCGTTTGTAAACCGGAAGATTTTATTATTCGCCGCACTGCCGATTTTTATTTCAGAAGAAAAGAAGCTGAAGCATATTCCGATGCATTCATAGATGCAATGGCTATTTTACTGGAATGGCCAGCTGCAACAACAACGGCTTTCAAAGCTGAGTGGGATGAACGTTTAAAAAAATAAATCCGGATAATCCGTAATAATACCATCAACCCGCTGGTCGATCAGCTGAATGATCTCTTCTTTTGTATTGACTGTCCACGGAATAACTTTCATACCGAGCTTGTGGGCCGCATCAATATCTTTTTGCGTGAGCAATTTATAATCCGGACTATAGATAGCAGGTGTGAATGTTAAGGCTTTCAGATGTTTTGCCAGTGATCCTTTAGTTTCTACCAGGTAAGAGAGTTTGATTTCAGGATACCGCTCGTGCATGTATTCGAGCACACGTGTATCAAATGATTGGATTGTAAAGCGATCGGTTATGTGAGCTTTATTTATTTCTGCAACTACAAGATCACAGAACACAGCAATATTGGGATGGTCGATGTTATCACCTTCAATCGTGGATTTGATTTCGCCATTGTAACATATTTTTGAGCTGAGCTTTTCAGCGGTTGCAATGAGTTCTTTAAACAGGGGTTTTACCGCAGGTACTTTTAACTGGCTCTTAAACCGGGGATGTACTTTCATGCCGACATCTATTTCTTTGATGTCGGCATAATTCATTTCATAGAGATTGAACGAGCGTTCATTTTCGATCGTAACATCTTCGCCATTTACCATTGAAGTAATTTCATGATGGAAAAATGTATCATGAGAAACCACCGCTTGTTTGTCTTTCGAAATAACCAGGTCGAACTCAAGTGTAGTTACACCCATAAGCAAAGCTTTGGTGAAAGCGGTAATGGTATTTTCGGGTAGCAGGCCGCGGCATCCTCTGTGGCCTTGTATATCGAATGAAGCGGGTACTTGAATCATAATAAGTGGTCAGTAAATAGTAGTCAGTGGTCAGTCGACAGTAAACAGTATTGTACGTTTATTCAGTAGACGATGTTTGACAAATGCTTAAAGCGAAACGCTTAAAGCCTAATGCCCAAAGCTGAATAGTTAACGCTCAGTTCTGTTGTGTAGTATAAGAAGTTCTAATCAAGAAGATAGCAGTTGATTATTGCGCAACTGTTTTTCGCTTTAGGCATTAAGCTTTTCGCCTTCGGTGTAAAAAAATAAACCCGGAGCAAGTGGCGGGGGGCCAACTAAACTCCGGGATCTTTCAACCAGCTATGGAATCTTAAATGTTTTTTATATTTTCAAAGGGGATGTCTTATCTGCCTGTGTAAATATAAAAGCGTTTATTTCTTTAAGAC
>JAGKWN010000038.1 GCA_021151805.1 Cytophagaceae bacterium
AATTTACTCTCTAATTATTAAAATACTTAAAGTGTTTCAAAAAAATCTAGTTTACTTATAAACGATTTTACATCAACAGTAACATCATTGAAATTGGTTACTTCAGTCGATTCTTCGGCTAAGAAATAATCCCAATTCAACTCAAAGATATTCGCCAGCCTCCAAAAACACAGGGGTTGTGAGTCCCATTGTTTATTACGAATCTCCATTACTCTTGTTCCTTTTTGCATAAACATGCAATTGGTATGGCCGGCTCCATGTATGGAAATCAAAGATTTTGTTTCTGAAAAAAGTTGTATCTGCTGCTGATACGAAAGATTCTCAGGCAATATAATTTCATACCCTCTTTCTACAAGAACCGGAATAAGCTCATGCTCATTTCGTATTTTTCTATACCGTGCATTTATTCTGGAAATATATACTTTTCGAAAAGGCTTTCGTTCCTGGTCAAGTGACAAAGCGTTTAATATTTTCTTTACAAGTTTTACTTGAATCATGGGATTTACATCCGGACTCATTTCCTCATTCTCTAAAAAACCCAGCATGGGAAATACATTTGAGACTGTCTGATCTATCCAGCAACATGGTATAGCAAGCGTTTGTAATGCATCGTTTACAAAACCGAATCTTTTTAATTCAATTGGTAGAATCAGATTAAAATCCGGATATAATTCTTTCAATGTATCAATTCGAGGCAGTACTTCGCACAACCAATGGTAATAATTATTGCTCCAACTATTGTGTACCCATAGTCCGTTGATACTATGGTTGATTTTCTTTGTAAAAAATTTATACTTTATATATAGATAAACCTGCTGAAATGGAGATAACTCCCTTGAGTCCATGCTTATTTTAGTACCGGCAACAACATATCCTGAATTAACAAACAAATGATTGGTTGGGGTGATCAAGACCTGATCTGCTATTTTAGCATATAGCCCAGGAAGTATTTTTATTTGATCATGAGCAATCTCCTGAACGTGCAAATGTCTTCTGTTGGGCTCAAAAAGAGGCTGAATGGAGTCGGGATTTACGAGCTGATTAATCATTCAGATTATTCCAGTTACTTTTGTTATCTGTACGCGCAAACTCCTTTTGTAATGGATCATCTGCGCGCACTCCCACCACAATCCTTTTAACTGCCCCCCAGTACCATTTGGCAAATACTACTCGCGGGAATTTATATGAGATATACAAGAGTTTTTTAACAGCGTCAATACTTTTGCCATGAACAAGCTGTTCAAACAACAGTACACGTTCATAATTTAATAAATGCTCATTAAAACTTTTTAAAACCGCTGAATTTTTCTCCAGTTTATTCTTCTGAATAAAGGAATTTAGTACGTTGATAAACTCGCCTTGCAGCTTGATCCTATCTGAGCTTTTACAATCCTGATGCAAACGTAAAGAAGCCAGCCTTTCATTTATGACTAAAGGTTGATATCCCTTCGCTTCCATCCTGAGCCAATAATCAAGATCCATTAAATGAAATTTATTAAACCCACCTATTTCTTTAAAGATTTCGGTGCTTAAAAAAACACCTGGATGAGATGTCCAGCAACCATTTAAAAAAGTAAATCCCGAAATTGCTTCTGGTTTTACGGCAGGTTGCTCACCAATAAAAATGTCCTTTTCATCAATATAATCCACGGCACCGGCAAACCATTTCTGACTGGGATTATTTTTTATATTATTATAAACAGTCATAAGGGCCCCGGGAGCCAGCAAATCGTCAGAATTCACCACACACCAATAATCTCCGGTTACCGCTTTTAATGCTTTATTGTTAGCATCATATGTACCTTTATCCTTTTCACTTAACCAGAACGTTATATGAGCTTCATACTTTTTAATGATTTCAACAGAACCATCGGTACTGCCGCCATCAATAACCAGGTATTCAAAGTTCGGATAATTCTGACCAATGACTGAAAGAATGGTTCTTTCTATAAAAGCTGCCTGATTGTAGCTTGGTGTAATTATTGATATTTTAGGATATATTTCGCCCATTTAAACATTACGTGGAATTCACACAAGATACTCTATACCCGAGTGCCGGTCAAATGTATTCTTCTCAGTATTATATATTACAAATATAATTTATAATTTTAAAAAATATAACGATATATGGTTTCATAAAATGGTCATTATTCACTCCAGAGCAGGTCAGTTAGCCAACAGGCTATTTCATTTTTCTCATTTTATCGGAAATAGCTTAGAGCATGACTATAAACTCATTTATCCTTATTTCGATGATTACAAAACTTTTTTTGAAGCTACAGAAAAAAACAATTTCCCTTCAAAAAAAATCAGCATTCAATTTACCGGAAACCATCTGCTGAATACAATCCTCCGCAAGGTTATCAATCGCGCCCAAGCCAAATACGACCAAAACAAAGATTTCTTTTTTAATAAAATTGAATTTCATTCCATTAAAGAATACGATCAAAAGGACATAGAATTTGATCTCAACAACGAGGATTTCATTAAACATGCGAAAAAAAGTATCCTGTTTACTGAAGGTTGGTTATACCGCGACAGGAAAAACATATTAAAACATCAGTCTGCTATAAAGAAAATATTCACTCCAAAAGCATCTTACTTGCAGGAGGTAGAACGAATAGAGAATCTTTGCTCTCAAAAAGGGACGTGTATTATCGGGGTTCATATACGCCGGGGCGATTACCAAACATTCAACAGCGGACTATGGTATTATCCCGACCAATTGTATGCAGAAAAGATGCGAGATCTGGAACGACAATTAGCAAAGAAAAATATTCAATGCGTATTTTATATTTGTTCAAATGAAGAACTAAATCTGACGCACTATAGTGAATTTAATATTGTGGTTGAACCGAGCCATTTCATCGTAGATCTTTATATGCTTGCCCGCTGCAATTATATCATCGGCGCTCCAAGCACGTATAGTGCCTGGGCTTCCTTTCACGGAAATGTTCCGCTCTTTCATATCATGACGCCGGAATCTGAAATTAACATCAACGATTTCTCGATAAAAATAATTTAATACACTTCTAAAAACAAAAAACTCTTTATGCTTTTTAACTCTTTAGGCTTTGCAATATTTCTACCTATCGTTTTTATTTTATATTGGTTTGTATTAAATAAAAATCTAAAAATCCAGAATGCATTATTACTTATATCCAGTTTATATTTTTACTCTTGCTGGGATTATCGTTTTTTATTTCTTTTAATGTTCTCAATCATTCTTGATTATTATTCTGCTTTAAAAATTCATACTGCAAGTCTGGGAAGTATTAAAAAATTCTGGCTTACGTTGAGTATATGTATTAATTTAGGTTTTTTAGCAGTGTTTAAATATTATGATTTTTTTGTCCATACATTTATTGACATGCTTTCTAGCGTTGGCATCAAAGCCAATCTCCTTACCTTAAATATTATATTACCGGTTGGAATTTCATTCTATACATTTCATGGTCTCTCTTACATCATTGATGTTTACAAACAAAAAACGCAGCCGACAGAAAATTTTATTGATTATTCAGTCTTTGTAAGTTTTTTCCCATTACTGGTTGCCGGCCCCATTGAACGATCAACACATTTATTGCCACAAATTCAATCAGAAAGAAAATTTGATTATAGTAAAGCCAGTGACGGTCTGCGACAGATCCTTTGGGGTTTATTTAAAAAAATTGTCATTGCAGATAATTGTGCTGAGTTTGCAAATATTGCTTTCAATAATTGTGACAACCTGAATGGAAGTGAATTATTTCTGGGGATTATATTCTTCTCTTTTCAAATATATGGCGACTTTTCAGGCTATTCAGATATTGCTTTGGGAACGGCCCGTTTATTTGGCATTGACCTTCTGAAAAACTTTTCCTACCCTTATTTTTCAAGAGATATTGCCGAATTCTGGAGACGCTGGCACATCTCACTTTCCAGCTGGTTCAGAGATTATGTATACATCCCTTTAGGTGGAAATAAGGGCAGCCAGGCAATGATTGTACGCAACACATTCATTATTTTCCTTATTAGCGGATTCTGGCACGGAGCAAACTTAACATTCATTGTATGGGGCATATTACATGCTATTTATTTTATTCCGCTTCAATTATTAAAAAAGCATAGGCAGCATATTGATATCATCGCTCAAGACAATATACTTCCATCCTTTTCCGAACTATTCAAAATGGCCGCTACTTATGGCATGGTTTGTTTTGCATGGATTTTGTTCCGGGCAGAAAATTTAGAGCATGCCATTCGTTATATAAAAATATTATTTTCACCATCCCTGTTTGCACTTCCTAATGGAGATACATTCATGCACACAACCTATCCGTTCCTTCAAATAGCATCATTACTGCTTATATTTATATCAATCGAATGGTTAGGCCGAAAGAAAAACTTTCCTTTAGAAGATTTAAATAAAAAAATTACTCTTCCTATCCGTTGGGCCATGTATTTCACAATAGGATTTACCATCTTATATTTTACAGGTAAAGAACAGCAATTCATTTACTTTCAATTTTAATTATCCAAGCAATGAATCATTTTATAAAAAAGCTTTTGCTTTTCACTGTTTTATCGGCATTCTTGCTAGCAGCTTTTATCTATGCATATATGTATAAATTTGGCAGTTTAGATTCCTTTCCTCCGCCGAGCTTAACAAACAGCTATTCATACAATGATAAATTATTATTTTGCAGAAATAAAAAAGCAGACTATGTTTGCATCGGCTCTTCTTTAAGCTTAAATAATATTGATTCAAAAACCTGCATTCAGAATTTTCATTCAGACAGTTATTTAAATATTTCTTCCTGGGGCTTAACAATGGCAGATACATACACACTGTTAAAATCATATACTAATTTTTCAAAGCCAAAAAAAATCCTCATTAGCAGCAATATTATTGACTTCCGGTCTAATGAACAGAAAAAAGCTGACGCCGAAGAAATAGAACATTTCTTTTCAATGCCATCATCTACCATGCTATTTTATTACATAAAGCATTCAACATTAAAAGAATTATTAGATGAAATAAAACAATCCAAAGTAATCAAAGAATCACACGCTACTTATGAAACATTATACTATGATGCGTATGGTGCTGCCCCATTGCATAAAGATGGCTTTACAATAAGTGACAAACGCTGGGAGGACTCAACAACCGGCCCTGTTCAAAAAATACAATATATGTACTTAGATAGTATTGCCATTTTTTGTAAAACGAATAATATAGAGATGTTATTTTTTCAATCTCCTATACGGGAAGGTCTGTATAAAAAAATAGATTTAAAACTATTAAATGCACATACCGCTCAAACAGAATCTATCATAAAAAAATATAACTACGCTTATGTCAATAGCCTGGAAACACTATGGAATGACAGCTTATTTGTTGATGGTACACACTTAAGTTCTGTTGGAGCGAAAGCATATACTGAATACTGTTTCAAAAAAATTAATAAATAATCATTCGTGATTACTTATCAGGATGATTCAGTGATTCGATTTTACGGGCTGGTACTCCCACATATATGGAGTTTGGAGCAACATCTTTATTTACAATAGCACCGGCCCCAATGATTGAATTTCTGCCAATTGTAACCCCAGGCAGAATAACAACATGTGAACCTATCCACACATTATCTTCAATAATGATTGGCCCCAACACATTTTGTTCATTGAATAGTTTGGTGTATTTGGAATGCGTAATCGATGTTAAAGCGCAATGTGAAGCAATCATTACATTATCACCGATTGTAATACCGCCAAACCCCCAAAAATGACAAAATGCATTTATGTATACATGAGAGCCAATTGTAATTTTATCCGGATCCTTTATACAAGTGGGTTCATCAATAGTAACGTCAACACCACAAGACTTGAATTTAGTCAGTACAATCTTCTTTTTATGGTCTGCATATAGATCTATAACAGAAAATATCTTTTGAATGACAAATTGCTTTAATTTATCTATCATACAAATTCACGCTTTTACTATTCAAATAACTAATCCCTAATCGATCATCAAAAGGTGTGTGTGTTTTATAAAAAACCTCTTCAACAACAATCGGTACCGTATCCTGCACCCAATCAAGAAAGGATCTTTTCTCATCAAAAAAACCGAATGAAAAATAATAAGTATCCGGCTTGAGGTTCAACTCAATTTGTCCGCTAATGATTTTGACACCTTCAATATCATAACTGATTAATTCATCTTTAGAAAAATAGCTAACGATTTCTACTCCGAAAGAATCATGAATAATAAAAAACAATTCTGTATCGGGAAGTGAGGCTGTTGTATTATTCTGTATTTGAATTTTAAACTCCAGTTTTTCTGAAATTCCTAAAAAGACTTTTTGACGATCCTGATTATATGTTATCGATTTGATAGATGCTCTTCCATCACCGCTTTTAGAATAGAAAGTACTTTCTTCCTGAAATCCCAGATAGCTACTAATAACGGGGTTTATACTATCGTACAAGCCCACTTCTCCGTTTTTCAATAACAGGCCTTTTTTACACAAACTCTTAATGGTAGACATATTATGACTAACAAAAAGTACGGTTTTATTATAATCACCTGTTACTTGTTTAATTTTCTCTACAGCTTTCTTTTGAAATTCTGCATCACCTACTGCCAGTACTTCGTCTACAATTAAAATTTCAGAATTTAAATGTGCCGCCACTCCAAAAGCAAGCCGAACATACATTCCACTACTGTAGCGTTTTACAGGCGTATCAATATATCTGGCAACGCCGGCAAATTCAACTATTTCATCAAATTTAGCTGTAATTTCTTTTTTGCTCATTCCCAGAATTGCGCCGTTGAGATATAAATTTTCTCTACCGGTTAGTTCAGGGTGAAACCCCGTTCCGACCTCTAATAAACTTGCAATCCTTCCTTTTACTTTGATTTGCCCTGTTGTAGGGGCTGTTACGCGGGATATAATTTTGAGTAAAGTACTTTTCCCTGCGCCGTTGCGACCTATAATACCGATCGCATCACCTTTTTCAACTTCAAAATTTATATCCTTCAATGACCAAACATAATCAGAATCTGTTTTCTGATCCCGATGATTTGTTACAGCAATTTTAGCGAAAGGATCTTCTTTGCCGCGCACTTTTGACCACCACCGGGTAAGATCATTACTTAATGTACCCGTGCCGATATCCCCTAAGCGATATAACTTAGAAACGTTCTCTACATGTATGGCAATATTGGACATTCGCTATTTTGATTTATTGAAGTTTATAATTATTCCATTCAAATCCTTTACAATAAATAAACTATACAGAATCCATGAAATTCTTCTCAACCTTATTAAAGATAATTACACCTACTAACAGCACTGCAATTGAACACAGCGTGCTATATAAAATAAAATCCAGTCGAAATGTTCCGACACCAAAAACCGCGTATCTTAAAGTCTCTATCACTGCTGTCATTGGATTAAGAGCAATGTATGTCCTGTAAGAAACAGGCAGACTGGAATACGAATAAACTACAGGAGTTGCATACATTAATAACTGTACACCAAATACGACCAGATATTTTAAATCTCTATATTTTATTGTCAGCGATGAAATAATAATTCCGAATCCCAGGCCTTGCGTAGCCATTAGCAATATCAGATAGGGCAACCACACTAAAACCAATGGATTTAAATGCATTGAATCTGATGTGAAGAAATAATATATATATATGATCACAAACAAAACCATTTGAATGATGAATGCAATTAAATTTGAAATCACATTCGACACTGGTACTGTTAATCGGGGAAAATACACTTTCCCAAAAATAGATGCATTCACTAAAAAAGTTTCAGATGTTTTTGTCAGACAGGCAGCGAAATAATTCCACATTAAAATACCTGACATGTAAAACAGTAGCGGAGGCTGGTTATCTGTTGAGATTCCGGCAATACCGGTAAAAACCACTAAAAACGTTAGGGTTGTCAATATAGGCTGAATCAAAAACCATAAAGGCCCCAGTATAGTCTGTTTGTATTGAGAAATAAAATCTCTCTTAACAAACATCATCACTAAATCTCTGTATCTCCAGATTTCAGATAATCTAAGTTCAAACAAATTCGATTTAGGGGCAATTATAATATCCCAATCCTTTTTATCTTTCATGAAATAAATTGACTATGCTATTATTTTTTATAAAACTGCCACCACTTCTTCTTTATTGCAGGCTCGTACCCATACTCCATCGGGTTTCCGTAATAAGAATACTTGCGTAGTAAATTAGCAGTAATACCATTAAAAATAATTGCATGTGGGTTATTGCTATACTTAAGCTTGATTTCCTTAATTGCTTCCAGCGTTTCTTTAGGAGTATAGTCGTATCTGACAATGTATAGATTGGCATCTATATGTTTGATTACAGACATATAGTCTGACACCAGGCCAACAGGCGGTGAATCCATAATAACTACTTCAAATTTCTCCTTCATTGATTTAATAAACTCATCCATTTTTATAGATGCTACCAATTCAGAAGCGTTTGGAGGAACGGGCCCGGGAATAATCTGGAATAAATTCTCAATTTCTCCTTTATGAATAATTTGATCTATTGTTGCCAGACCTATTAAATATTGACTCAAACCATAACTTTTCTCTGAAGCAGAATTTATATGAGCATTAAATGCCTTTCTCATATCACCTCTGATCAACAATGTTTTTTTTCCACTTATGGCATATATACGCGCAAGGTTATGCGAACAGAATGATTTACCATCACCACTAATACAGGACGTAACCCCAATCATAAACGTTTTTTTACCCTGCAAGGTAAACTGCAGGTTTGTACGAATTGATCTGAAGCTTTCAGTAAGTGAGCCGTGGCCGGAGTGCACAAGCTTTTCGACAGCATCATTGCCTGTGAATCCGACAGTACCCAACACGGAAACATCTGTACGTTTTATAATATCTTCTTTTGTATGAACCTTATTATCAAATTTGGCATAAACAATTAATGCAAAAACAATCAGCCCCACTCCACCCAGAATATGGGTAGAATAAATTTTATTAACTGTTGGAGCAATTTGTACATACTCATCTTCTAACGGACTTTCAACAGTAAATGCATCCGGAAGATTTGATGCTCTTGCAATACTTGCCTCCGCTCTCTTTTGCAGCAAATAATTATAAATTTCATCATTGATGGTGTGCTTACGTTCTATATTAATAAGCTTGCGCTGTTGAGCAGGAATGGAAGCCATCTGTACTTCAACTTTCGATATACGGCTTTGAAGTTCATTGATTGAAGATTTGGAAGTATTAACAAGGTTGTTTGTTGTTTCCAATAAGGCTTCTTTGGTGGTTCGAATTCGGATCAGCAAAGTCTGATAGGCAGGACTTTTTTCACTGCTATTGTATTTAAGAGTATTTTTTTGCTGGTACAACTCAATTAACTGCCCAACCAATTCATTCAGTACTGCATCTTCAATATTAATTGTTGAAGGGGCAACAAGATCTGCCAATTCTTTATCTGTATTTAAATACCCTTTAAGGTATTCGTAATAACGCAGCTGTAATTCTGCTTCCAGCTTTTTATTTTCCAGGTCATTCAACTGAGAAATAATACCGATGGATTGCTCTTCGAAATTGTAAATTTTATTTTTTGAACGATATGATTCAATTTCATCTCCCGTATTATTTAAAGAATCTGCTATAACCTTGAGTTGTGAATCAATAAAATTAATTGTATTGTTAGCAATCTGGTTTTTATCTTCCAGTTCTTTTCTCACATACACCTCAGATAGTTTATTCAAGAAAGTTACTTCCTTTAAAACAATTGCCCCCGTTGATGATATGGTGATAATGGATGATTTTTCATTTTCAGCTACGCCTATTTTCGCTTTATATTCTTTCGTTAAAGAATGTAAATCTCTCGCAGATATTGTCAACTGCAGATTATTATCATTCGCATCATAATACTCCGTTTTATTGATTTTAAAACGAAACAATCCTAATGCTATATTTTGACCGAATCTGTATTTGACATTTTCATTTTTTTGAACGGTGGTTGTTGTATCTGCATAAGCATTGAATACAGGATCGTACAATCGAAACGTACCACCATGTGCATTCAACGTAAAATACTCATCGTTGATAATTGTGATTAACAACGGATAGTTTGTCAAAATCATTCCTGAATCGCATACAATTTCTACCGGACTTGTATGATACAATTCAATATCCCGGATATTACCTTTAACACGATACTCCCAGGTAAAATCAAGTTCTTTCATTACCAGTTTAATCCGGTTATAAGACTTGATGAGTTCCATTTCATTTTTTAAGTTTTTAAAAGGCTGGAACATTGAAGAACCTTCTAAAAAAGACTTACTTCCATATGAATAGGAAGATTTATCTTTAATATGCATGGTTGTTCTAACCATGTATATAGGTGTAGAATAACGTATCTTGTAATACGCCAGGACAAATGATAGTATTAGTATCAGTACAACGACATACCAATACTTGGATAGAATTCTAAAATATTGTTTAAAATCAATAAGATCTTTTTCTTCTTCTAACTCACTCATTATTTCAGAAAGTACAGTGGATTAAATTCTGGACACAATCAGCAATATGATTGATAAGGCTGACAACGCAATAGAAAGGTTGGTTATATTTTGCTTATCTACTTTTGCTTTTTGAGGCTGCAGATATAAGATATCATTCGGTTGAATATAATAATTATCGGAATTAAATGATGAATAATCAGTCAGGTCAATTCTATAAATCTTTTTACTTCCATCATCCTGCGTTCGGATCAGTTGCAGTTTTGAATTGTTTGCATAATCCCCTGCATCTCCTGCAATAGCTATTGCTTCATAAATGGTACATGTTTCATTTGAAACAAAATGTTGACCTGAGTTTTCAAATTCACCCAAAGCTACAAATTTAAAAGATGCAAACTTTACATCAACACTGGCGTAACTGTAGTACTCGTTTGCTCTTATTGTAATGATGGAATCTGTCTGCATTAATGTATATCCTTCAACCAGAATTCTACCAATAAAGGGAAGCTCAACATAGCCTGAATCATTAATGTAATAATCTGAAAAATATGCGCCTTCAGGAGTAACCTGCGTTTCCTCTTCCGGTGATAATACTTCTGGGCTTTCCATATCCGGATTTGAAATTTTTATCTGCAATACGTCTCTTTTCTTAAGCACATATGTTTCCTGTAAATTAGGCGGAGCCAGCGTTTCCAGGTCTCCCTGAAAATATAAGGTCTTCTTATAGCTCAAACACGAGCACATCATTGATAGCATCAACAATGAAAGTGCTTTAAATAAACGTATATGATTCTGAAACATTGGTAATTAAAAACAGCTTTTTATTGGAAAACACGCCAAATTTAAGGGATAATTCTGATAGTTACTACTCGTTAAATATACTAGTAAATTACCAGAATATCGTAATCAGGTCTTAGCAGAAAAATATCCATGCTTTGTAACCCAGAAGTAAAACAACCCTATTATTGATGCATACCCGATGTAGTTGAATAAGTCATGGGCTGTGTTGGCAAATAAGGGATTTGTTTTAATCATTAAAATGATGGCCAACATGCGGATAATGTTCAATACATGAATGAAGGTAATACCGATAAACAAGTATTGTATTTTTTTCTTTCCCGGAAAGCCGCATACTAAAGATACATACGCAATCATGATATCAATACCCAAGCAGGCATGATATATAAGTATTCCTCTTTCATGAGCAATACTCACATTGTTACCATGATTCACCATATTATATCCTAAACATTCTAATATCCACATAATGGGATATATCAACGTTTTCAGAATAAATTCAATCAGACTGTATTTGGCAAAAAAAGGAGAATAATATTCTCCCTGTGGATCTAAAATTCCGACATAGCAATAAAAAAAAACACTCAGTATAGCATATATACCAAGTGTTTTAGCAAATAAAATAATTATTTCTTTTATACCTGAACCGACTAAACTCATCAAAAAAACAGCCTGTTCAATATGCTTTTTTCTTCTTCTTATAAATGCTTGCTGCTCCTATTCCTAATCCAGCCGCAATCAATAAACTTACACCTCCGTCAAAAGGAACGGTAACTTCATCACAGCAATCAACACCAACATTAAAAGGGCCATCTGGCGGTGGTTGGCATGGAGGCAAAGTGCCGCAATCAGAGAATGCACTCACCGAAAGTGCTAAAGTGAAAATAAATGCAAATACTATTTTATGTAATTTCATATATATAATATTTTTTGAAATGATTGAACACTTTTATATCAATCATTTGGTTACAAAGTTAATGATATTATTTACTTTCTATTATAAAATCAGACCATTATTTCAATTTCCTGAATATATAAGAAGTATAGAACAATTTAATCAATAGAAAATACAATTCATTACACTTATGAAATTTAACTATTGTTAAACGAGTTAATCATTTTATTATATTTCATAAGTGTAGTTATCTAATTCATTGCTAGCGACTTATTTCACTAACACAATCATTCCGGCAAAGGTTTCTGAACCAACGTAAATTTTTACCAGATAAGATCCTGATGGTAAATCCAATGGTACAAACGTAGTACCTGTTGAAAGTGTTTTACCTGACACAACCGCTATCTTGTTGCCCGTTACATCCATGATCTCAATCTCGGCTTCAGAACCTGCATAACGTTGGGTCTGCACATGGAAACCTGAACCAGCATTGCTTGAATGAATATCCAGACCGGCAGCCTTGTTTGCAGACTGAGTACCTGTAGTTACAGTTGTTCCGGTTGTTGCAGTTTCACGCAACTGCAATTCAAAACGATTTACATCATCTGCTTTCAATCCGCTGAAGGTATACGTCTCTTTGATCGTACGTTCTATTCCCAGCTTTTTATCAACCAGCACATACTCTAGTGTCGGATCATTATTTTCAATGATCAATCTATAAGTACCGTCTGCCGGAAGCTTTGCAGCTAGCGGTATAAATTTCGCTGAATCAGGAGCAGCGTAGGAATTGATTGAATACAACTCTGTATTTGAAGTGGTATACACAGATGGCATGCTTGAACTGTTCATCATTTTACGTGCATCCAGGTTCATATCAAAGTCATTTGTTGCTTCATCATTGAAACGGATTACAGCTTCATCATTTTTGCTTTTTGCTGAATCTTCCAAATGAACACGGATTACAGCCTCTGAGGCAGTTCGCATATAAGCTACCGGGTTGGCAAGGCTTATGCGGGCATTGTTGTTGATTGAAACACTTGCATTTCCACCAGATCCAGTCAAGCCTATCAATACCGCCTGCATGGCAGGAATATATCTAGTTGCACCGTTTGTACCTACGCCGGCTGCATAGCTGGCAACCCTATTATTTGCTGCATCCCAGTAATAAATGGCGTCTCCTACGTTTGTTTTCGTCCAGCCGGATGCATTATCCCAGTCCAGTGTACCCGGATATGGGTTACCCAAAAACAGGTATTTACCAGATGCAGTATTTACATAGGATGGAGTTGTAAATGATAATGTATGATTATACGTACCAGTGAAAATCAATGGTGCTGCTGCCGGCATTGCAAGAGAGAACCCTGTACCTACCGGCATGGATGTAGTAAGATCTGTTATTGCTTTCCAGTTTTGTGTTTCAAACGTACGGCTATATAACTTCCAGTATGAATTCAGATACAAAGGTGTGGTAGCAGCTACTTGTGCAGAAGTTACTCCATTGAAAGGAACTCCGATGTAATGCGTTTTCGCAACCAGATTTCTTTTACCTGTTACTGTACCTGAGATACTACCGAGATCAGATGATGAGTAGCCGATATTGCCACCGTTATCAAAATTGATCGTGAGGTTGGAATTGGTTGTCACAACGCCTTTGGTTAATGAAAGTGTACCGTTTACAGTAAGTGCTGATTGGATTGCAACACCACCAGCATTATTTACAACAACATTATACAACGATGACACCCCTGTAACATCCTGAGCTGAGCTACCATTGAATGCAACGGTAGAACCTGAAACGGTTGTAAAGGTGCCATTATTGGTTACATTACCGTAAGTATTCAGTGTACCTGCAGATGTTATTGTAATGGTACCGTTATTCGTTACTGATTTCGCATTCACACTGGTTGAAATTGTCGGCATGCGGCTTGACACCACCGATGATGGAATAACTACATCTACCGTTGAGGTAGGAACAAGCGCTAAATTCCAGTTTGAAGGCGAAGACCAATCCGTCGTTGAACTTCCTGTCCATGTGTTGGCACATGCACTGCTAATTGATACTGTAATACTATTTGTAGTAGTAGAACATGTGTTTCCTGCTACCACTGAAACTGTTCCTGATGAGACAGATGCACCGGTATATGAAACAACAATAGATGCTGTGCCTGCACCGGAAGTGATCACTGCACCTGCAGGCACTGACCATGTATAGGTAAGCGCATTCGCTACATTAGAGATACTGTAACTTACTCCTGTTTCTTTACATACAGCTGTAGGTCCTGTGATTGTACCTACCGCTCCAGGCAACGGTTTGAGAGCAATAGTGAGGTTGGAAGCAGCTCCATTACCGCAAACGTTTGTCGGGGTAACGGTAACATTGCCGGATGTAGTTCCGAATGTTACTGCTATAGCAGTTGTTCCTGCACCCGAGGTTATTGAAGAACCGGAAGGTACTGCCCAGGTATAACCTGTAGCGCCCGAAACGCTTGTAATATTATATGCAACTCCTGCTTCACTTGTACAAGGAGTCGTATTTCCCGATATAGTTCCGGCAGCAGCTGGCACTGTATTCGTAACGACTACGGCCAAACTTACCGGGGTACCTGTCTGACAGGAATTCGAAGTGGTTACAGTAACATTGCCACTGGTTGTTCCCATCGTCACGGTGATTGTTTTAGTGCCTGCACCTGCTGTGATGGTTGCCCCTGTCGGAACAGTCCATGTATAAGTTGAAGCACCTGTTACAGTTCCTACAGAATAAACAACGCCTGTAGTATTTTGACAAACATTTGCGTTTCCAGAAATGGCCCCCGTAGTACCCAGTGATTTCACTGCTACTACTTTAGTCGCCGATGATCCTACACCACATGTGTTCACTGGTGTTACAGTAACATTACCTGAACTTGTACCAAAATTAACAGTTATAGAATTTGTACCTGCACCAGATGCAATGCTTGCACCTGAAGGTAAAAGCCATGAATAACTTGTAGCATTTGTTACAGAACTGATGCTGAATGGTACGTTGGCCTCGTTTGGACAATATGACCCGGTACCTGTTATGGCGCCGGCATTGCTTGGCAATGGATTGACTGTTACAGCAAGAGATGTTGCAGCCGTTGCACTTCCGCAACTGTTTGAAGGTGTTACAGTAATTGTACCGGATGCAGAACCGAATGTTACTCCAATGGAGTTTGTATTAGCGCCGGAGATAATCGTTGCACCTGTTGGTAATGTCCATGTATAGGTAGCAGCATTCGTTACTGCAGCAACGCTGTATAAAACGTTATACTGACCGGAACACACGGTTGTTGACCCGGAGATGGCCCCTGCATTGGCAGGTATTGCCGGAGTTACGGTAACATTAATAGAAGAAGTTAAGCCTACACCGCATGAGTTTTCCGGACGAACAGAAACTGTTCCGCTCGTTGAGCCGAATGTAACGGTAATCGTGTTCGTGCCGGCACCTGAAGTGATAGTTGCATCGCTTGGCACTGTCCATGTATAAGTAGTAGCATTGGCCACCGCAGCGATCGAATAAGTTACTCCGGTCTGTGCACTACAAACAGAAGCCAAACCAGTCATCGTACCGGCATTACTTGGCTTAGGATTTACCGTAACCGTTACCACATTTGATGAAACGGATCTGCCGCAGGCATCTGTTGCATTACGTACATAATATGTGGTTGCAGTAAGGCCCGGAGGGTTAATTGTTAAGGCACTTGTATTACCACCAATATTTGTCCATGGACCAGTATTTGAAGTTGTAGAATACTGCCACTGATAAGTAATTGTACAGCCTGAGGTTGCATCTGCAACAGACGTTAAAGCTGCAGGCACCACATTGGCACAGATGGTTTGATCACTGCCAATTGTTCCGGCAACCAAAGCTGGCGGAGTTGTAGAAGTTAATCTCAGAAAGCCAAAAGAGCCCCCACCAAATTCTCTGTATCTGTATTCAACTGTTGACGTTGCATTTAAAACACCCGTCCAGACATTGTTCACAACCGTACAACAGCCGGTTGTTCTGCTGTAAACCAATGTTCCGTTTACATATAAATATCCATAATCATCTGAATCAAAATCAATCTGATATGTACCCGGCGCAAAACCCTGGCGTTTGTATACAACGCAATGGTTATCATCCCCTACCTGGCAACCTGTATAGCCCGGAGCCAGGGAAGGACGCGTAGTTGATGTCCAAAGTAATCGGGTATCAAAACTTGGGTTACTGGTTGAAATACCATTATCAACATATTTACCATATAAGGTATTAAAGTTATTACCATCATATACGTATGCATTCCATACATTCGATCCAAAGATTGAAGGATCCGGAGGTGAAGGTACACCTACTGTAACGGTTA
Organism: Cytophagaceae bacterium; assembly: GCA_021151805.1. Taxonomy (GTDB): domain Bacteria; phylum Bacteroidota; class Bacteroidia; order Cytophagales; family Cytophagaceae; genus Cytophaga. Next base: position 16,584 of record JAGKWN010000038.1, read on the forward strand.
CCGTATTTGAATATGCTACCGTTCCGCAAACGTCTGTTACTTTTCTTCTGTAGTAGGTTGTAGCGGTAATGGTTGCCGGAGACGCATAAGTTACAGCTGTTGCACCAGAAATATCAGAGAAGCCGCTTGTGCCTGGTGCTGTTGTAGATAATTGCCACTGATAATTCGGGTAACAGCCGCCTGATGCAGGTGCACTGGAAGCGAATGTACCAGGAGCATTTCCTGAACACACAATAGAACTTCCATTTGCTATTGTACCTCCTACCAATGTTGTAGGAGTAACCGGATGCGTCATCAATAAACTACCGTAAGATGATCCGCCGCCTGTATCAGCCCATCTGTATTCAATGGTTGAAGTTGCATCCAAAGGACCTGTCCATATATTGGTAACCAAAGTCCCCCAGCTTACACTTGTATATACCAATACTCCATTAATGTATACTGAACCGGCATCATCTGAATTGTAATCCAATCTGTATATACCCGTAGGGAATCCTTTACGTTTATAAATTACACCATGTTGATCCAATACTACATCACAACCGGCATAGCTTGCAACTGCAGAAGGTGATGCAGCGGTACCCCACATATTTCTGGAATCAAAACTTGGATCTGAAGCAGACAAACCGTTATCAACATAGCTTCCTCGCAGGGTTGTAAAAGTCACATCATTGTACCCGTAGACATTCCATACATTCGATCCGAAAACGGAAGGATCAGGCGCTGTTGGCGTGCCGATCGTTACCACGACTGTATTCGAATAACCTATTTGACTACAAGCATCTGTTACTTTTCTTCTATATGAAGTAGTGACGGTTTGGGCCACCGGTGAATATGTTGTAGCAGTAGCACCGGATATATCTGTAAAGCCAGAACCATTATTCAACTGCCACTGGTAAGAAGCAGGTGAACATCCGCCTGAAGGCAACGCTGAAGATGTAAACGGATCAGGTATATCTCCTGAACAGATTGTAGAAGCAGTGGTTGCAATTGTTCCACCGTTTAATGGCGACGGTGTTGTTATTTTTGTAAACGTAATCCCACCATCTGAACTGCCTCCGCCTTCTGTCCATCTGAATTCAATTTGAGAGCTTGCATCCAGATTTCCTATCCATACTGAATTGATAAATGTTGGTGTATATGATCCTCTGCTATATACAAGCACGTTATTTACATACAACTGACAAGCATCGTCATTCAACACACTTAAGCTGTAGGTTCCTGTGGGGAAACCGGCTCTCTTATAAATAACACTATGATTATCTACTCCTATCTGACAACCGGTATAGGTTGATGCATACGAAGGAGAAAGAGAAGCCCCCCATAAATTCAGTGAGCTGAAACTAGGATCTGTAGAAGAAGCCCCCGGATCTGTATAGCTACCATATAAAGAAGATGCTACATAATTTTGTTGATTATATGCATAAGCAATCCATGAATTATTGCCGAATATAGATGCATCCGGCACTGTAGCAGGTCCGATAAAAATAGTTACTACGTTGGTATAAGAAACATCACCGCAAGCATCCGTTACTTTTCTTCTGTAAGAAGTCTCTACTAAAGCACTTGCAGGCGTATATGCAGGGCTTGTTGCACCGGCAATGTCCTGATAACCTGAGCCGGCATCTGCCTGCCATTGATACATTATATAGCAAGAGCTTGTTGCATCCTGAGTTGAAACAATTGCTGTTGGCGCATCACCAGGACAAATTTTACTTGGACCATTCAATGCTATGGCACCTTCATTTAATGGTGTTGTCGGAGTTACAGGTATAAACGTAAGTCCGCCGCCGCCGCCGCCGCCATTATTTTTATATCTGTATTCAACCGTAGATGATGCATTTAAAGTACCAATCCACACACTGGTTTGTGATCCGTTTGTAGTTCTTGAGTATACAGGCAAACCGTTTACATATAAGAATCCGGCATCATCTGATACAAAATTAATTTGATAGATGTTTGTAGGGAATCCCTGTCTTTTCATCTGCACACCGCATAATGAACCATTTGTCTGGCTTACCTGACAACCTGCATAGGTTGATACCGAAGAAGGTACATTAGCTATTCTAAATAAAGTGCTGGTACTAAAACTCGGATCAGACGTGGACAAACCCGGATATGAGTAGAAACCTCTATAATCAGTCCAGTTATTATCAGCACTGGTGTAGCCTGGTGTAGTAAAATCATACACATAGCCATTCCATGTATTCAAAGGGAAAACGGTTGGATCGCCTTGAGTAACAGAAGTGATTGTTACAGTAACTGTATTGGTATAAAGTGTACGGTTACAGTTTGCATCATTAATCGCACGTCTGTAGCAAGTTGTTTGAGTAAGACCCGCCGGAACGTCATACGTTGATAATGTTGCACCGGAAATATCTGTGAACGTTCCTGTACAGCCAGCATCACTTTGCCATTGATATTTAATTGTTCCGCAGCCACCTGAAGCAGCCAGGGTACTTGAGAAAGCGTAAGGGTCATTTCCAGGGCATAATGTTTGATCTCCGGAAATTGTTCCGGCCACTAATGCCGGTTGTGTTATTACATTAAATGTCAGGCGGCCTGTAGCCGTGCTGGTATTATTTTTATAGTGAAACTCTACTGTTGAGGTAGCATCCAGCGTACCGATCCAAACGTTGGTCTGGCTACCGGCAGTTGTTCTTGAATTTACAAGTGTACCGTTAATATATAAGTAAGCCGCATCATCAGATGCTACATCCAACTGATAGGTTGCAGCAGGAAATCCCTGGCGTTTAAACTGCACACCGGTTGCATTTGAACTTGCTACATCACAACCGCTATAACCTGGCGCGGATGTTGGTAAATTTGCAGTTGCATAAAGTGTTGTTGTATTGAAACTTGGATCAGAAGCTGAAGCTCCGGCATAAGAGAAATAACCTTTGTAATCTGTCCAGCCTAAATCATTGGAATTATAACCGCCCGTTGCAGAGAAGTCATACACATAGCCATTCCATGTATTAGAAGGAAAAACGGATGGATTTCCCGGAAGCGTTGAATTTACTGTAACTGTAAGTGTATTACTGGCTGCGCTTCTTGCACAGTTGGCATCAACAGCCATTCTTCTGTAGCAGGTATTTTGTGTTAAACCAGCCGGTGCATCATAGGTTGCGTTGGTAGCGCCGGCAATATCTGTAAATGTTCCGGTGCAGCCGGCATCACTTTGCCATTGATATGCTACTGTTGCGCTACATGTACCAGACCCAGCCACGGTACTTGTAAATGCTGCAGGATCTGAATTGGATGGACACAGAGACTGTGACCCGCTGATTGTACCCGCAATAAGTGTTGGAGCTGTTATTGTTGTAAATGTTAAAGCTCCTGAGCCTGCTCCGGTGTTATTTTTATAATGAAAATCTATGGTTGAAGTTGCATCTAAATTACCTGTCCATGCATTGGGTTGTGATCCGGTTGTTGTTCTGGAATAAACCAGTGTACCATTGATATATAAATATCCGGCATCATCTGAGCTGAAAGCCAATTGATACGTTCCTGCAGGAAAACCCTGGCGTTTTAACTGAACGCCGTTTACACTAGTTCCTGTCACTGAACAACCTTGATAGCCTGGTGCTGATGTCGGCAGACTGGCAGTTGTTAAAAAAGTTATGGTATTAAAACTAGGATCAGAAGCAGAAACACCTGCATAGGTAAAATATCCTTTATAATCTGTCCAGCCTAAATCATTGGATGTATACCCCCCCGTTGTAAAATCAAATACATATCCATTCCACGTATTCAAAGGATAAGAATTTGAATTGCCGGGATTGGTTAATGTGAATGTTTGGGTCACGCAACCGGTAGCACTTCCACTCCCATTATAAGGAATTACTTTCCAGTAATAGGTAGTGGCGCAATTCAGCTTTCCTGTATACGTATAAGAAGTTGCGGTAACGTTTGTTCCGTTAACCAACTCTGTAGCAGCTGAAGTAGTACCAATGTAAATTTTGTACCCGGTTACCGTTCCAGAGGGAGCTGTCCAACTTAATGCCGTAGAAGGACTTACTAACGTACCACCGTTTGCTGGAAGCATCCCGGTGGCACAGGCTGGAACTTGCGCCTGAGCTGAATAAAAGGAGGTAAAAATGATAATACTGACCAGTACAATATTATTCAATAAGTTGAATTTTTTATTCATTTTGATTGAAGTAGAATATAAAACTTTGTATAAATAAGTACGAAAATTGATAAGTAAGGGAATATACGTATATCTTTAGATGTCGGCCAACTTAACAATTGTAAATTTACATTATCCGATGTTATTTTATGAATGAGATTTATCTTAATTTTTTTAACCATCTCTAAAAGAATCAGTAAATCGCTTAAAATTTACAATTGTTAAGCATTTATTATCCTTTTTAAGCTGATATCCACAATAAACTTATGTAAGATTTTTTATTCAGATTTGAGCTTTCCTTTATAAAATAGCCCTTTTATTCAATTATTTCTACAAAAAATAAAAGGCCCTCATTACAAAATGAAGGCCTTTTAATAATTCAAACTAATGTATTGATATAATTTATTTTACCAGTATAATTACCCCGGAGAAGATATTAGATCCAGTATACACTTTTACTAAGTAAGATTCTCCCGGCAGATCCAATGGCACAAAGGTTGTACCTGCAGAAAGGTTTTTAGCTGGAAGAACTGCTATACTTTTACCGGCTGCATCCAGAATTTCGATCTCTGCTACAGAACCTGCATATCGTTTTGTCTGAATATAAAAACCATCCTCTGCAGATGAATTAATTTCTAAACCTCCATCCTTGCTTGCTGTTTGTACACCCATCGTGGTAGTGGTACGATGCTGTAATTCAAAACGATTTACATCATCGGTGGTCAAACCACTAAAAGTATACGATTCATTAATACTTTGTTCAATCCCCATTTGCTTATCCAGTAATACATATTCAAGGTTCGGATTGTCATTAACGATTGTCAGCGTATATTTTCCACCGGCAGGCAGTTTCACCGCCACCGGAATAAACTTCGCTGAATCAGCAGATGCATAAGAATTGATGGAATACTGTTCCAGACCTGATGTTGTATACACGGAAGGCATTGAGCCACTATTCATAATTTTATGTGCATCAAAAGCATGATCAAAATTATTTGTAGCCTGATCATTAAAACGAATGACCGTTTCATCATTTTTGCTGGCAGCAGAATCTTCCAGATGAATACGGATCAAATCATCAGAAGCGGTACGCATGAATGGTTTGATCTGGGTATTCTTCCGTGCTTCATTGTTAACCGCAAGACTTGCTGTTCCGCCTGCGCCATTTAAATCTACCAATACAGCCTGCATGGCAGGAATATATTGTGTACCGCCATTTGCTCCTACACCACCTACATAACTGGCTACTCTATTGTTTGCTGCATCCCAGTAATAAACTGCTGCCCCGACATTATTTTTTGTCCAGCCCGATGCATTGTCCCAGTCAATAGGTGACGGATACGGATTACCGAAAAATAGATATTTGCCGGAAGCAGTATTCGTGTACGAAGGACTACTAAAGGATAAGGTATGATCATATGTACCGGAGAAAATCAATGAGGCAGCTGTTGGCAGCGCCAGCGAATAACCAGTGCCTACCGGCATAGCAGTAGAAAGATCGGTTATGGCCAGCCAGTTTTGTGAGGCAAATGTGCGACTGTATAATTTCCAGTATGAATTCAGATACAACGGTGTGGTAGCTGCTACCTGTGCAGAGGTTACTCCGCTAAATGGTGCTGCGATGTAATGCGTCTTTGCTACCAGACCTCTTTGACCGGTAACCATGCCTGAAATACTACCCAGGTCACCAGTTGCATAACCGATATACCCTCCGTTATCAAAATTTATGGTCAGTTTGGAATTCGTAGTCAGAACACCTTTGGTCAACGAAAGTATGCCATTCAAGCCCAGAGCCGACTGCAGGGTAACACCACCGGTATTATTGATAACAACATTATATAAAGCAGATACACCTGTCATAATCTGAGCGGTGCTGCCTTTGAATGCAACCGTAGAACCTGCAACAGTTGTCAATGTACCGTTGTTGGTTATATCTCCATAAGCATTCAATGTACCTGCTGAACTGATTGTTAAGGTACCGCCTGAATTAATAGTCAAGGCCGCAGTATTCTGACTTGCAGAAATCGTTGGATTATTAGGAACGCCAGATGGAATAATAACAGCGTCAGCAGAAGTAGGTACAGAACCGTAATTCCAGTTGGTACTTGTAGCCCAGGCCGTACTTGTTGTTCCTGTCCAGGTAACCGGACAAATATTCACGGTTGCAACAACAGCTGTTCTGACTGCTGATACACATCCACTATTAGACGCTTGTACATAAAACGTAGTAGTGCCGGTTACTGCAGGACTATATGATGTACCTGTGGCTAAACTCGAACCTCCGGAAGATCCTGCAAACCAATCAATGTTTCCGGCGCTTGCAACAGCGCTTAATGTTATTGAGCCTGTATTACATCTGGCCGCAGGTGTTGTAGACAGAATTAAAGGAAGTGCATTCACAGTTACAAATACATTGCTGCCGGCACCATTGCCACAACCATTACTGGGCACTACAGATAAATTCCCTGAAGTTGTTCCTATAGTTGCCGTTATAGAATTTCCTGTACCACCGGATATAACAGACCCTGAGGGCAATGTCCAGGTATATCCGGTAGCGCCTGTACTACTCGGGATATTATATGCTACTAATGTTTGTCCGGCACAAACAGATACAGATCCTGTTATTGTACCTGCCCCAGAGGGAACTGTGTTTATCGCAACAGCCAATGTGCTTGCTGTACCGTTGCCGCATGCATTTACCGGAGTTACCATTACACTTCCTGCTGCAGATCCCCAGTTTAGTGTAACTGCATTGGTTCCGATTCCTGCAGCTACAGTAACACCCGAAGGAAGTGTCCATGAATAACTGCTTGCCCCACTCACGGAAGGTATACTATAAGCGACACCTGATACGCCAGAACATACGGGAGTTGTACCTGTAATAGTACCCGCGGCAGATGGCACAGCAGAAGATATTGTCACTGCAAGAACTGAGGAAGAAGAACTTCCGCCGCAGGTATTGGTAGGCGTTACGATCACATTACCACTACTTGTACCCATGGTAACGTTTATTGAATTTGTATTTATACCATTGGTGATGGAAGCCCCGGAAGGCAATAGCCAGGTATATCCCGTAGCACCCGAAACAGCAGCGATACTGAAAACTTTTCCTGTTGAATTCTGACACAAATTTGCGGAACCCGTTATTGAACCTGGAGCCGCTAGCGTTGGAGTTACAGTAATGGATTTGGTAGCATTATTGGAATAACAGCCATTTTTAGCGGTAACAGCAATGCTCCCGCTGGTACTGCCTATAAGGACTGAGATTGATGATGTCCCCTGCCCTGAAACAATTACAGAACCTGTAGGTACAGTCCATATATAATCTGTGGCATTTGAAGTCGATGCTGAATATGTCTGCAGGGTATTCTGGCAAACTGCGGTTGTTCCGGTAATAGACGTTATTAAAGCCAGAAGATTAAGAGAAAGGGAGGTATTTATATACACCGGATCACTGTATCGGGTACATGAACGTGTTACCTTTACTCTGTAATACATTTTGGAATTTCCTGTGACTCCTACAGTATATGTTGAATTTGTCTGCCCGGCAACATCTGAATAAGTTCCGGTTTCCGTTGAGGAAGAAACCCATTGATACGCAGGTGCCGGAGTTGATGGTGTTACAGTTGCTGTGAGTAGCTGTGAACCCAAAATAGTACAAACATCCGATGATGAAGGTGATACAATCGCTGTAAAGCCAGTACATAGAGATCTTCCATTACAACCCGGACCATTGCAATTGGGAATAACACCAAATACCATACTGGTATTAATTCCTTTCATATAACCTGTCGTTGTAAAATCTCCAGAACCTGTAACGCCGGCATCTGCCGCTTGTCCATCGTAATTCCCGTTCACGGTTAAGGTACCGTCAACCTGAATAGTACCATGATTATTTAACAAATTACCATTAACAACCAGCGTAGCGCCAGACTCTACATAGATAGCCGTGCTGGATTCATTAAAGCCTGGAAGCGTTAAAGTATATCCGCTTCTTACATATATGATTCCACCATTCATATTAAAACCCGAACCAGTGAATGTTACATTGGCACGAATATCAAGGATTGCTCCAGAGCCCATATTCAATGTTCCGAAACCTGACGAAGCTGCATTAAACGTATATACAGCTCCTGTGGAAGGGCTCATATTGCTGTTTAATGTTAAGGGATTATTGATATTCACCACATCACCATTACCAGGAGTACTTCCTGTGGACCAGGTTGATCCTGTCCCCCAGCTTCCCGCTGCAATGGAATTCACCGTTGCTGCATGTGTAATTGTTGACTGCATGGAACACAATATAAAACAACATACACATGCGATTGTTAACTTATTCCAATAGGTATTTTTTTTAATCAAAAAATACCTTTGTGTCTCATTGAATTGTTGTGAAAGAAAATTTAGAAGAGATTGACGAGATAAATAATCCATATATAATTTATTAGTAGACAAAAAGTGATAACGATCACCTTTTTGGAAGGTTTCTTTTAAAAAAAATAGATAGCCTTCAAAAAATAGTAAAAAACTATAAAACAGATAGTTTAATTTGTACAGTCAAAAAATTCAAATAAAATAGTAACATATGTTAAGATGATAATTAACTTATGTATACTCGGATACACTGAGCCATATTCGTTTTGGTTGCTATTTTAAGCCTTGCTTTTAACAATTGTAAATAAAAAATGATAAAAAAAAGCTCCTGTACATTAGGAGCTTTTAATTATTTCAATGTATATGTCTTTGCTTTTTATTTTACCAGAACAATCATTCCAGAGAAGTTATCAGAAGCTGCACGTACTTTTACTAAGTAAGATCCTGCCGGCAGATCCAATGGTATAAAGGTTGCACCTGCTGAAAGTGTTTCTACAGAAAGAACCTCCCTACTTTTACCAGCAATATCTATAATCTGAATTTCAGCAGCCGCACCTGCATAACGCTGTGTCTGGATATAAAAGCCACCTTGTGCAGATGAATTAATTTCTAAACTTCCGGCCTTACTTTCTGTCTGCTCAGTAGGTGTTTCACTTACACGCAGCTGTAATTCAAAACGATTTACATCATCAGCTTTCAAGCCTTCAAACTTGTAGGGCTCTTTGATTGTGCGCTCCAATCCAAGTTTTTTATCAATCAATACGTATTCAAACGCAGGATCATTGTTTGTAATCGTCAGTGTATATTTACCATCTGCAGGCAATTTCGTTGCCACTGGTATGGATTTCACTGAATCTACCGGAGCATAGGAATTGATGGAATAAATATCTGTACCTGAAGTTGTATAAAGAGAAGGCATCAAACTGCTATTCATGATCTTATATGCATCCAGTTCAGGGTCAAATTCATTGGTTGCTCCTTCATTAAAGCGAATCACAGTCTCATCGTTTTTAACTGCTGTTGAATCTTCTATACGGATACGAACTACCACCTCTGATGCAGTTCTCATATAAGCGGGATTTTGTGTAGCTATACGTGCATTGTTATTGATCGAAATGCTTGAATTACCTCCGGATCCTGTCAATGCTACCAATACACCCTGCATGGCAGGAATATATCTTGTACCGCCGTTTGTTCCTATACCTGCTACATAGCTTGCTGTTCTGTTATTTGGTGCATCCCAGTAATAAACAGCACCACCTACATTGGTTTTCGTCCAGCCGGATGCATTATCCCAATCCAATGTGGATGGATATGGATTACCAACAAAAAGATATTTGCCTGTTGCAATATTCGTGTATGAAGGAGTTGTGAATGACAATGTATGATCATACGTACCAGTGAAAATCAATGCTGCTGCTGCCGGAAGTGCCAGCGAGAAACCTGTACCTACCGGCATAGCAGTAGAAAGGTCGGTTATGGCCAGCCAGTTTTGTGTGGCAAATGTACGGCTATATAATTTCCAGTATGAATTCAGATACAACGGTGTGGTAGCTGCTACCTGTGAAGAAGTCACTCCGTTAAATGGAACTCCGATATAATGTGTCTTCGCAACCAGACTTCTTTTACCTGTAACAGTTCCGGAAATACTGCCAAGGTCTCCGGATGTATAACCAATATTACCACCATTGTCAAAATTTATGGTCAGGTTTGAATTCGTTGTCAATACACCTTTGGTTAATGAAAGTGTACCATTTACAGCTAATGCAGATTGAAGGGCAACTCCGCCAGTATTGTTTATCACGACATTGTATAAAGTAGATACTCCTGTCATACTCTGAGCGGTGCTGCCTTTGAATGCAACCGTAGAACCTGCAACAGTTGTCAATGTACCGTTGTTGGTTATATCTCCATAAGCATTCAAAGTACCTGCTGAACTGATTGTTAAGGTACCACTGTTTGTAAGTGACCTAACATCTGTACTTGCAACGATCGTTGGCATTCGGTTCGATGTTACTGAAGACGGAATAATAACATCATCTATAGTAGTTGGTATAGACAACGAGGACCAGTTCGAAGTGGTAGCCCAATCTGTACTTGTTGCTCCTGTCCAGGTAATTGTGCATGAATTCACTGTTGCTACAACTGCCGTTCTGGAAGAAGTAGTACATGAATTATTTGTTGCATCAACATAAAAGGTTGTAGTAGCCGATATTGTTGTACTGTAACTTGTACCTGTTCCGACACTTGAACCGCCTGTTGATCCTGTGTACCAATTCACAGTGCCGGCACTTGGTGTAGCACCTAATGATATAGATCCTGTACCGCATCTGCTTGCAGGTGTTGTTGCGGTGATCGTAGGTGTTGGTTTAACTGTTATTGTTGCAGGTGTTCCCGGACATACAGTTGAGTTACACAAACCTTCATATCTGACATAATAGGAAGTTGTAGACGATGGAGAAACCGGTGAGCTTACTGCAGCAGGTGTAAGTGTTATATAATCTATATCCATATTTCCTACATCCGTTGCATAATCAAACCGCCATCCGGTAACCGAATTCCCTGCCCAGTTAGCACTTTGCGACATATCAATTGTCACTATGTTCCAATTCCCATCTGCAATTAAGGCAGGCGAAACCACTACAGCATTTTCATTCGCAAAAGTAAGTGACGCTGGAGTATTTTTTATAAAATATATCTGAATATTCCCCGGATTACCTGAATTTATTCGGTACCTTACTTTAATATATTTATATGTGGCAGGGTTGTATAAACCGGTGTTAAACATTTCTATCCAGGGATCTGTAGGGTTTGAAGGTCCTGTACCCTGCTGAACAGTAACATTCATAACACCTCCCGAAACACTGTTTACAGTAGTTCCATGGGTTGTATATGACGATGATGTGCCACCCCAGTCTTCTGTGAATGCCGGACAGCTATTTTCATACCAGACAGCAACAGCACCTGTACCAAGTGATCCGCCGGTTACTGTTACCGGAGCTGAAGAGCCGCTACATATAGATGTGGTACCGGTAGAACTTGTCGGTACTGTTGATTTTGTATTTACTGTAATCACCACTGCAGAACTTGTAGCGGTAGTTGGTGATGAACAGGTTGCCGTGCTTGTCATGGTCACGGTATAGCTGTCATTGTTTGCCGCTGTGGTTGTTGTATATGTAGAATTCGTTGCACCTGAAATAGTAACTCCGCCTTTTTTCCACTGATAGGTTGGCGTACCGCCGTTGGTTGGCGTAGCTGTTATTGTAATGCTTGCACCTGAACAGATCGTTGTAGCAGATGATGAAATACTCACACTCGGTGTTACTGTAGGAGTCACTATTACAACTTTCTGAGGAGAATAGTTTGTACAAGCGGATTTGGTTGCACTTCTTCTGTAATATATAGTCGTTGATACCACACCAGGAGAATAATCTTCATTTGTTGCACCGGATATATTTGTGAAAGAAGAGCCTGTGGCACTTGACTGCCATTGATATGTTGTTGAAGCAAGCGTACTTCCGTTTAAGGTACTTGCTGAAGACCCGGCACATATAGATTGATTTGCTGTAGAAATAGTATTTGCTAAACTACAGGCTAAATTATTCCCGCTGCATGGCCCCGTGTTGCAATCAGTTGCTGAACCAAAAATTAACCCATTATTACTGGCATTACTGCCGGAAGTTGTCATCTGACCTGAAGAATTAAATGTACCTGAACCAATAACAGCTGATTTTTGCCCACCCTGATAATTCCCATTTACATATACGTCTCCGTCAATGGTAACCTGATCACTGTTATTACTATTGTTCATCATTCCGTTTACGACCATAAATGCCCCTGCATTTACATTCACAGTTGATCCGTTCTGAAAATCAACTACCTGTGTTGAAGCCGAGGTTCCGACTGCACCAACTGTCAGCGTTGCCGGAGCCTGGATAATTAATGTTCCACCATTATTTACCGTTAATGATGAATAGGTTGTATTTACTGAAATAGTTAGTGTCTGGCCATTACTTACGGTTATATTCTGCGCCCAGGCAAAATTTACTGAAACGAGTAACATTGCCGCTGTTATGTAAGATATTTTAAGCTTGTTATTTATAGATAAACGGTTAAAACAAACAAAATGAGCAACATGCTTATTACAAACAGCTTTTTTGCTGTTGTGCGTCTCCAAGTTCATTTTGAATTGTTTTGCAATACCAAAAATTGTATTAAAACAGTGTGAAATTATTGTCCTCAGCTCTTTCATTAACTTATAATATTTATCTTATGTTAAAATACGTAAAATATCAATAAGGTTATTTTAGTGAAATTTAAAGCATGTATGTTGTATATGTTATAACATTGATTAACAAATGTTAATTTGAATTAAAGAAATATGAAATTATACAAAACGTTGAAAAAGTATGGTTTATACAAAAGGATCAAAAAAACAAGCATGTAATATTATAGACTGTATTACATAAAATTAAATTCAATAACGTAAACCTTATCAATAATCAGTCATTACATTAATTGAAACGACATATTGATTTTTGAGGATAAATTAGGGTATGTAGGATAGCAGCTGAAATTGTATAAATTTCAGAAAAGCCTGTGAAATAAATTATAATAAGATTATCATTCACGATAAAGCATGCTTACCACAAAAAAGGCCTTTGAACATATGTTCAAAGGCCTTTTTAAAAAGCGTTTCAAATACGAATGAATGATCATGAATCCTTACTTCGTCAAAACAATTATTCCGGAAAAGCTTTCTGAACCGACATAAATTTTCACCAGGTATGACCCTGATGATAGATCCAATGGCACAAAAGTAATACCGCCTGTAAGCGTTTTACCAGATATAAGCGCTATGCTGTTACCTGTTACATCCATAATTTCAATCTCCGCTTCCTCTCCTGCATAACGTTGTGTCTGAACATAAAATCCAGAACCTGTAGTCGAATTGATATACAGACCTGCCGCCTTGTTTGCAGACTGAACACCTGTAGTTACAGTTGCTGTATTTGTGCGCAGCTGCAATTCAAAACGATTTACATCATCCGCTTTCAATCCGCTGAATGTATATACTTGTTTGATTGTTTGTTCTACACCCAGTTTTTTATCTACCAGTACATATTCAAGTGTTGGATCATCGTTTTGAATAATCATTCTATACGTGCCGTCTGCAGGAAGCTTCGCTGCAATCGGAATAAACTTCGCCGAATCAGGGGCAGCATAAGAATTGATTGAATACATCTCTGAACCTGAAGTAGTGTATACTGAAGGTACTGATGCTCCATTCATAAATTTATGTGCATCCAGGTTCATGTCAAAAGCATTTGTTGCGTCATAATTAAAACGGATCACAGTTTCATCATTTTTACTTGCAGCCGAATCTTCTATACGGATACGGATCATCGCATCTGAAGCAGTTCGCATATAGGTAGAGTTCTGTGTACTTATACGCGCATTATTGTTGATTGAAATACTTGCTGCCGTTCCAGAACCATTCAAATCCATTAAAACACCTTGCATGGCTGGAATGTATCGTGTACCACCATTTGTGCCGACACCGGATGAATAACTGGCAACTCTGGTGTTGGCTGCATCCCAGTAATAAATTGCTCCACCTACATTATTTTTTGTCCAGCCTGATGCATTATCCCAGTCCAGTGTGGATGGATATGGATTGCCTACAAAAATATATTTACCCGTTGCGGTATTTGTATACGAAGGACTGGCAAATGTTAATGCATGATTATAAGTACCTGTAAAGGCCAATGATGCGGCTGCCGGCATTGCCAGAGAGAAACCTGTACCTACTGGCATGGCAGTAGTAAGATCGGTCACAGCCGACCAGTTTTGTGTTGCAAACACACGTGTATACAATTTCCAGTATGAGTTCAGAAACAATGGTGTTTTAGCAGCTACCTGCGCAGAAGTTACTCCGCTGAAAGGAACACCAATATAGTGTGTCTTAGCGACTAAATTTCGTTGACCGGTAACATTCCCTGAAATACTACCAAGGTCTCCGGATGCATAACCAATATTACCGCCATTATCAAAATTGATGATCAGATTTGAATTCGTTGTAAGCACACCTTTGGTTAATGAAAGTGTACCATTCACAGCAAGTGCTGATTGAAGAGTCACACCTGCTGTATTATTTATAATAATATTATACAACACCGTCACACCGGTGATCGTCTGAGCAGAACTCCCATTGAATGCTACTGCAGAGTTAGCAACCGTTGTAAAGGTACCGCTGTTCGAAATATTACCATAGGTATTTAATGTACCCGTAGCATTAATCGTTAAAAACGAGCCTGTATTGATTGTTAAATCTTTAACATTGCCACTTATACTTGCGCTGATAACCGGTTTGTTACTAACATTCGGGATGATTGCGTTGTCAATGGATGTAGGAACAGATGTAGGACTCCAATTGGTACTGACCTCCCAAAGAGTGTTGGTATTACCTGTCCATGTGATTGTACAGCCTGTTACAACATTTCCGCTGTTCGATAACGTTTTGGCTGCTGCACCACCAGCGGCAGTAACCGTTACATTCTCCGAATTGTATGCACCAGCTGATAAACCGGTTTTTAATCGTACATACACCGTTTTAGGTTGGCCGGTAATAACGCCGGATGCAAAAGGATAAGAAGCAGAAGCTCCAAATGTGACATTATCAGTAGACACTTCATAATCTGTTGAACCTGTAACAATCACATTTCCAGAACCGGTTAATCCCGAACCGGAAATAGTAAAGCTCTTTGATGTAGAGGCTCCGCTTGAACAAGTAGAATAACCGGTAAGCGTAGTGGTACTTAAGGTATAGAATGTACAGGAAGCTGTTTGTGTACTGCTTTGAAGCACATTTGTTCCAGCTCCTACAACAGTACCGCCTTGTATGGTGCCACTAAAAGAAAGATTCGTGGTAGACGAACCTATTGTTCCCGCAATATTATTTACCGGGTTTGCATTAACGAATCTACCGAACTGACCTGAAGTTGCCGGACCTACAATAGTACCACTGCTGTTTGTTAAAACACCATCAACGGTAATGGTTGAAGAACATGTTACACTTTTTGTATTGGTTGTGGTTGTTAAGTTGTAATAATTTCCTGAAGGAATAACGCCGCTACCTGAATAAATAAAGGTCGGTGTACCGCTATAAGCCATTGAAATAGGACCATTATCATTATTTATTGTTGGCGTAGTAACAGTACCTGCTGTTTGTGTAAATGATGTTTGGCTATTAAAATCAAAGGCTGTAACAGTAAGCGTACCGCCACCTGTACTTGAAACACCGGATCCACCCAATTGAAGACTTGCCACCGTTAATGCATTTTTAACCGTAACAACTGAAGCCGCAGCCATGCTTATAACACCTGTGCTGGTTACTGTACCTGATGTATAGCTAAACAGATTGGTCACTGTTACATTTTTAGAGCCTAAATTAATTGTTCCGCTAGAGTTGCTGGTTAAACCGCCAACCGTAATCGGACTGTTTGTAGTACCGCTGAAATTATATGAAGAGCCGCCGTTACTAATGAATGAACATGCAGGAGCAGCCAATGCACCTGTTACTATTAATGTAGTTGAGGTATTATTCACCCAGGATGATGTTCCGGATGCATTCGTAAAATTGGCAACCGATATAGTCGTGCTGGTATTCGTTGCTATTATGTTTGCACCATTGGTTAACGTAACGTTTCCAAGTGAAGGCGTTGTACAGGATGATGTAAACGTTTGCGAATTATTATTGGTGCCATCGAAAATAATATTACCGCCTGTTGTTGAAATAGTCGGACAAACAGTAACAATGTTAAGGTTGCCAAATACAGAAAGATCGTTGGTTGCCATGGTCAAACCACAGGCAGAACTTCCCAGCGTAATATTATTACATGCAGCGGCTGCAGTAAGCGTAACAGTATAACCACTGATCACAACATTTTTGGTTGAAGTTGGAAATACACCAGAAGCTACTGCAGTACCACCCGGAGTAAACGACCAGGTTGTATTTACATTCCAGTTTCCGTTTGCAATGGCATAAAACGTATTACCTGTAGCTGAAGTAGAAGGAACAATTTCCCCTGTTGACAAGGTTTGTGCAGACCAGTAAAACCCACTTCCATCAATAAAATAAATCTTTGTCAGCTGCGCAGCAGTCAGTACATTTCCGGTAGAACCTACAATAAATTTTGTTGTACCGGTTGTTCCAGCGCCGTATGTACCTGTCCAGCCATACACGGTAATATTTGCAGCTGATGCCCATGAAATGGCATTGCTGTTGGCAAAGATAAGTGTGTGAGCACTTGCACTACCAAAGGTTAAAGATGACCCGGCATTTACGGTAAGCGTTCCCATTGTTTCAGAGAATGCTCCGTTTGTTCTTAATGTACCTCCATTTAAAATAATAGCACTAGCATCCGGTATAACACCAGCAGCACCTATTTGTAATGTTCCGGTTGTTATGGTCGTACTTCCTGTATAGCTGTTGGAAGTGGCCGACAATGAAAGCGTACCATAATCAACTTTTGTAAAACCACCGGACCCTACCATCTGTCCGGAAATAGATAAGGTAGAACTTGCAGCAGCTGCCAGATAAGTTCCACCTGAAATGGTTACTACACCCGACCATACCCCAGCTGTACCTGTGCTTGAAGTCATTGCACCCAAACTTGAAATACCAGTACCTGTTAGTGTTAACGGTTCTGTCGTGGTATAATTGATATTATTGATATCAATTGTAGCGCCGTTGCTTACTGTTGTTCCGCTTGCATTTGTACCCAATGCATTATTTGCTCCAATTTTTAATGTACCAGAGCTTACGGTTGTTAAGCCTGTGTATGAATTATTTGTTGAACCCAGCAAGAAAATACCGGTTCCGGTTTTAACAAGCGGTGCTGCACCAACGGCTATTGTTGGGTAGCCACTTCCTGACTGACCATCGTTCACACTTCCTCCGGTTGTAACAACTGAGTTTCCTGTTGAAAGTGTTAATGTACCTGCCGTTCCTGCTGTACCGCTGCCGCCTGTTCCGGCAGTTGTAGTATAGGTTCGTACGGTTGTAAGGCCGCCATTGGCTGCATTGCCTGTCATGGTAATATTTCCACCACTGCCTGATGATCCGGTACCGGTTCCATTTCCACCTTTCGTAGAAATATCATTACCATTAGATGAACTGAAATTGGTTGCCGAATAAACTATGATCGTTCCGCCATTACCACCATTCGAATTACCGGCATTTGCACTACCCCCATTCGCATTCAATGCGTTTGTTATAGAAACATTCGACGCAGATGAAATAAACGTCATAGAGCCCGCATTACCACCGTTACCTGATGAAGACCCACCGTTTCCACCATTAGAAGAACACGCAACCGTTACGGATACCGTTGAAAGCGCAGTTAAACTCCATGTGCCACCCGTACCACCCACACCTGTGGTTCCGGCATTACCACCGTTGCTGTTGAATGTATTGCTTAAGACAATTGTACCAGCCGGAGCAGCCATGCTTAACGCACCGCCATTACCACCACTACCTGTACCACCACCATTGCCGCCATAAGAGTTACAGGTAACACCTATAGTAGATGTAAAAGCCGTTAATGAAACACTACCGCCGTTTCCACCATTGCCATTAGTGCTTGCGCCTCCATAATTCGTCACGGAATTATTTACTGCTGCTGTGCCTGCAGGTGCTGACATAGTTAATGTTCCGCCACTACCACCATCACCACTGGTTGCTCCGCCTGTACCTCCGTTAGATGTCCAGCCAGAACTTATTGTTGCTCCATTAATACCTGTCATGGTTAAATCTCCACCTTTACCACCTGCACCTGCAAGCGCGCCATTCCCCCCCACACTGTTCAATGTATTACCTAATGTTGCAGTACCTGCTGTAGCAGTTAAAATCAAATTACCACCGGCACCACCGCTGCCGCCTGTACCACCAAGGCCACCGGCACCACCAATTGCTGTAGATCCGATACTTAAATTGACATTCCCCGTTGTCGCTATTATTGTAATTGAACCTGCATTACCACCTGCACCACCAGAAGCACCGCCAGCACCGCCGTCTGTTTGTATCCCCGAACCACTGGTGATTGTAAAGCCTGCGCCGGAATTTAAAATAAGGTTTGCACCCGGATAGCCTGGACCAGAACCAACGGAGCCTTTTAACGATATCGTATTGGCTACATTCATCGAGCCGGCAGCAATAATGGTAAGCGTAAGCTGCGTGGCATTGGAAAGTGTTGCTGAAATGGGCTGACTGATTGTTACATTACCTGTACCAACACCATTACCTGTAGATGCTGTAAGAATCGTTACATTTCCTGGTTTACTGTTTGTATTCGGTGGCGTACCGCCACCGCCTAAAATAGTATTGGAACCTGTCAGACAAGCAATAATATCTGCGGCATTCAGATTGGAAACATCCGTTGCTGCATTCGGCTGAAAGGTATAGCTATAAGGTACAGAAGAACCTGTCACCGTCCATGTACCAGTTGTTGATGTTGCAGAACTGGTGATTGTAATATTCTGATTACCGCTTGCAGAACTTATAAGTACAAATCCTACGAAGAAATATGCGTTCAGTAGTAACCGTACTAAACCACGACTACTTGCTGTAAAAAAAATATAGATTTTTTTTAAACGTGGTTCCATAGCTGTGAATAGAAGTTGCTGTATAATGTTATACGACCTGTGATAAAGCGAGTTATTATATCACAGACATATCTGTTTTATACAATGAAAGAATTATTTCATTTTATTGGATTAATAGAGGCATGTCATACTTTCTCTACCATCATTAAAAGCAGCCCCATACTTCAATCTAAATGCCAGAACAGCATTTTTATATTTATTATTCACCAGAAAAATGTGACAATCCTAAACCTTAACAGATGCTTGCCAGTGTAAGTTTTATCAGAAATAATGATTAGAAGTTTTGAAAATAATTCAAATTTCAATAAAAATATGAATCAAAATGCGGTAAAAAATCAACAATGTGTACTACCGTTTTC
>JAGKWN010000165.1 GCA_021151805.1 Cytophagaceae bacterium
ATTTTAACATCTTTATAGCATGAACAGAATAACTGAAATTCATTTCCCTGGTATCCATGCTGATTTTTAAACCTTCCTCCGCGCAATTCCAAAGTCCTGATGAGATCTATGGAGAGCTCTTTGCACACGTGCAGACAACAAAAGTTTTTCCGGATGATAAAACTTTTACCGATTGTATTCCTAAATCTTCTATTAACGAGATCCTGACCAAATACCACGTAGAAAAAAATATATCAGGCTTTGACCTGAAAGCCTTTGTTTATGAGCATTTCATGCTTCCTGATCTCGATCACTCCCAATATACTGCTGATACGACGGTTACTATTACCAAACATATTGATAACCTGTGGGAAGTATTAACCAGACAGGGTAGCGCACAACGAACACATTCATCCCTGATCAGCCTACCGTACTCTTACATTGTACCAGGCGGTCGTTTCCGGGAAATCTTCTACTGGGACAGCTATTTTGTTATGCTCGGACTTCAGGAATCGAACCGGTATGAACTGATTGAAAACATGATCAATAATTTTTCATTTCTGATCCATACGTTTGGCTTTATTCCCAACGGTAACAGAACCTATTTCATGACACGTTCCCAGCCGCCGTTTTATGCGTTAATGATCGATGTGCTCGCCGATAAAAATCCGCTTGTTTATATAGAATATCTACCCTACCTGGAAAAAGAATATGCGTTCTGGATGAAAGGTTCAGAGCAGCTTAGTGCTGAAAACATGTGTATGGAAAGAGTTGTACGCATGCGCGATGGTGAAATACTCAATCGTTATTGGGATGACAAAGCTACGCCCCGCCCGGAAGGTTATTCAAAAGAACTACGGTCTTCCAAAGGTATGCCTGCAGATAAAGCTGCCGATATGTACCGCGAGATCCGTGCTGCCTGTGAATCCGGCTGGGACTTCAGTTCGCGCTGGTTACGTGACGGACAAACATTTCAATCAAGTTACATAACAGAGATCATACCGGTAGATCTTAATTGTCTGTTATATCACCTGGAAACAACTATCAGTAAAGCCTATAGATTGCAAGGCGAATCTGAAAAAGAAAGTATGTACTTTTCACTGGCAGTAAAAAGAAAAAATGCTATTTTAAAATATTGCTGGAGTGACCAGGATCTTTTTTTTATGGATTATGATTTTGTACAGAAAACTACTACCCCCTGTCATTCATTGGCCGCTGCCTTCCCACTGTTTTTTAACATAGTAACTCCGGTGCAGGCTAAAGAAGTAGCAAAAAAAATCAAAACTGATTTTCTTCAACCCGGAGGGTTTGTCACTACCTTAAAGACATCCCCTTTTCAATGGGACAGTCCTAATGGCTGGGCACCACTGCAATGGATCACGGTAAAAGGATTACTCAATTACAACGAAACAGAGTTGGCAAAGACCGGCGCCAGGAACTGGATGCAGCTGAATGATAAAATTTACCGCACTACCGGAAAGTTAATGGAGAAATACAATGTGGTCGATATGAATGCCCATACAGGCGGCGGGGAATATCAGCTACAGGATGGATTCGGCTGGACAAACGGTACGTATCTGAAACTTCTCAGTGTATTATAATCTTTACTCTGATATACTTTCCAATACAGCCACCGGAAATTTAAGAAAGACCGAATAGAGTTTTCCATCCCTTACCGTTACAGTTTCATCGGTAAATATATTCTTCCATTGTACAGATACATTTGCAGGTAACTCAACGGTGATCTTACTAAATTTCACATCTACCTCCTGCTGCGATTTAATGCTTAACGGAATTAATACCAATATAGCATTTCCTTCATGCTGTCTGATGTAAGCCAATACATTCACATCCGTTTTAACCGGTATGTAAGCCCCATATAAAAAAACATCCGGATATTTTTTACGTAGCAAAAGCATTTTTTGCGTTACAAATAATTGTTCCACACCTCTATACCGGTGGCTTTTCAAATAGGCCAGCACATCTGATCCGGTATTTTCCTTATCGATGATTTTATTCAGGAGGTCTTTACAACAATCATAATCTATATCCCTGCGGTTGTCCGGATCCACATAGCTCAGGTCACTTAATTCACTTCCCTGGTAAAAGTCGGGAATGCCCGGCGCGCTTGCTTTGAGTATAATCTGAGCAATCGCGTACAATGCAGCACAATCAATAACTTTCTTAAGTAAAGGAATAAAGCTGGTTAAGAAAACACTATCAGATTTTATAATCGCTTCCGTAAATGCGAGACAAGCTTCTTCATATTTTGTATCCGGAGCTTCATAGGTTGTTTCTGCCTTTGCTTCCCGTAAAGCTTTCACCAGAAACATGCGCGTACGTTCAATAAATTTCTCATCTGCAACAAGCGCATCCGGAAAACTACCCAACAAAGACTGATAAATAAAATATTCATCATTTAAAGACGGTGCAGAACGACCGTTTACCTGCTGAATGTACATACCATTCATCGTATGCCAGATAGGAACAAGAGCCCGCCATTCCTGATAAAGATGCGACAAAGCATTAATCCGTGCCCGGGCATTTTCACCTCTTTTAGTATCGTGTGTGGAAGTAGCGTTTAAAGAAAATGGAGTCTGCAGTTTCCGTCGGATCATCTTCTTATGAAATTCATCTGCAGTAAATGTAAGCGGTGAAGGCGCATCACCTACTTCATTATGCGAGATAAGCGGATTGTATACATAAAACGTAGTATCCTCTACGCCTTTAGCCGCCAGCGGTCCAGTAAACTGCATCAACCGTTTTATAAAACTCAATTTTCTACCGGCTATATCTGTATCCGACTCATCGAATAATTCTTTTATAAAATCAAATTCCTTTTTTAGCTGCGGAGCTTTTACCATAGACCGATCAAAGGCTTTCTGCACAAGCTGTATTTCAATCTGCGGTAATGGAAAATGATCGGGATAAATTCTATATACAGGAAATGAAGCCATGAATATACCTAAGGGAACTTTGATGGATTGAGCATCAATACCATCTTTCAATAAAAATAATTTATCGAGCAAAGCAACCAGGTTATCTAATTCTCCCTGCATGTATTTGTACAAAAAGGAATGTTTATTTTCATATACAATAGTTTCATATGCTTCATGTAAACCTGTAAATTCTTTATAAAAGAAAAGCAAGGCTTCAGCACCTGCTTGATCTGTTAATACTCTATTAATAAAAGCCAGAAACTCATACCCCGTTGTACCTGCAATAGGCCAGGTCTCAGGCAGCTCTTCATCACCATCTAGTATTTTTTCGACAATGATATAACAGTTATCTCCTGTTGCCTGCTTCAAACGTTGAATGTAGCTCAAGGGATCATACAAACCATCGATATGATCCAGACGGAATCCCTGTACCCAATCTTTCTGATAAAGTTCAAGCAAAAGCCTGTGATAATCTTCAAACACACGTTCATCCTCTATACGCAAACAGATCAGATTGTTGATAGCAAAAAAACGTCTGTAATTCATCACGCGATCTGATACTTTATGAGATACAAGAACATAGAATTGCTTTTGAAAAAAATCCATCATGAATGCAGTATCATCACTCAGCATTTGTAAAAAGGCAGTCAAAGATGGCAAATATCCTGCAGCGGAAATCTCTTCTGAAATTTCCTTCTTTATAAAAGTCCATGCTACCAGATTCTTTCCTTTTGCAGTAGTTATCAGTGCTTCTGTTTTATCAATCAGCATTGCCGGTAACCCATGCTCAAACATTGCCAACAGTATGGCAGACAAGGCACTTGTTGAAACCGGATACGAATGTGATCCATATAATATTATGCTGAAGCCCTGTTCTGTAAAGGAAAATCTGATATGTTTATTTTCTATACAACTCTGCAGTTCATCACCCAATATTGGAACAATAACTTTTCCAGGTGCTTCGGGATGATTCCAGTTGATATCAAAATACGTGTAATAAGGCGAAAGTTCTCCGCGTTCCAAAACATCCATCAATCGATTATTCTCCGTAGAGAAAGCCATATGATTCGGCACAATATCCTGCAGCCAGGTCATGTTCCGTTTCTTCAGTTCTAGAGAAAGCTGTTCAAATTCATTCCAAGTGGTGATCTGCGGATTGAGTATGCCGGAATCTATAACATCATATCCGTGGGTGCTTCCCGTTACTGCAGCAGTAACAGGCGAAGCATAAATTGTAGTAATACCAAGCGTATCCAGATAATCAATAATCGAGGATAGTTGTTTTATCGTGAAGGTACTGTTTAATTGAACTCTATAGGTAGAAAGCGGATACTTCATAAGAATATTAACTAATGGATTGATAAACAGAGACAGATAAAGGATTTATTACAGCAGACTTACCGGCCTTCAGTTCACTGTCTCCCGGGTGTGCAGGTCCGTTCCAGATCAGGTCTGAAGAATCCATAAGTTTTTGATAGCTGAATGTTGAATGATTTGTATAAGTAGATTTTTGTTTCCCGGTATTCATAACGATAAGCAAGCGACCGATTGCATCAAATCGTTCAAATGATAGTATGCTGCCTTCGGCCGGATGTACAAACATGGACCTTCTTTCCCTGGCCTGCATTACGGGATGAAGTTTTCTAAAACGAATCAAATGTTTATAAAAATCGAGTATAGTGGCTCTTTCTACTGTATCAATATCCCAGGAGAGCTTAGAGCGCTCAAAAGTATCTCTATTGTAAGGCTCGGGAAAACCACTCTCGAAATTGAAGTAACAAAATTCGTTTTGCCTACCTTCAGAAATATTATTTTTCAGGGTTTCATCTTCATGATCCACAAAATATAAAAAAGGATTTTTTTCTGCATATTCTTCTCCCATGAACAGCAAAGGCACATAGGGAGATAATAAAATTGCAGCGGCAGCAAGCTTTAGTCCTTCAAAGCTTATAGAACCTGTCAAACGATTACCCGTGGGTCTGTTACCAACCTGATCGTGGTTCTGCGTAAAGATTACATACTGTGAATATGGATGCTCTGTTTGTGTACCAAAAATCCTTTTTCTGTGTTTAGAATAAATTCCATTATATACATATGTATTCCTATAAGCTTTTTCTACATGCTGCAAGGTGCCAAAGTCTTCGTAATAGCCATTCTGCTCACCTGTCAATACACTTCGTAATGCATGATGAAATTCGTCTACCCATTGTCCGTCCAGCCCGTACCCTCCATGCTCAGGTGCATCCAGAAAGCGTTTATCATTCAGATCCAGTTCCGCGATCAGTAATTTCTTTTTACCAATCTGCATTTCCAATTCATTTACTGTCTGTTTCAGTTCATGCACAAAATGTACAGCGCTGTTATCTTCAATGCTATGCACGGCATCCATTCTTAATCCATCCAGATGAAATTCATCAAGCCACATCAATGCATTCTGAATAAAAAAATTACGAACACCATTACAGTAAGGCCCTGCAAAATTTAAAGCATCGCCCCATGGCGTGTTATATTTATGTGTATAATATACTGGTGTAACGGTTTTTAAACAGGAGCCTTCCGGACCGGTATGATTGTATACCACATCCAGTATGACAGCCATATTGCGTTGATGCGCTTCATTCACCAGGGTTTTCAGATCGTTTGCTGTTCCGTAGGAATTCTGTACAGCGAAATAAAAAACACCATCATATCCCCAGTTGTGATGACCGGAGAATTGCGCTATTGGCATCAACTCAATAGCAGTGATGCCAAGTTCTGTTAAATAATCCAACTTGTCGATGATTCCCTTGAAAGTACCTTCCGGCGTGAATGTACCTGTATGAAGCTCATACAGAATCAGGTCTTTCATCTCTAAACCTTTCCACTCGTTGTCTGTCCACTCAAACGTACGGTCAATAATTTCAGAAGCGGCGAATACACCTTCCGGTTGTGAAACCGAAGCCGGATCCGGAGTTTCAATACCATCATCCAATACAAACAAATAACGCGCACCAAAAGGAACGGCTGCTATGACAACTTTCCAATAGCCCCATGGATCACACAGCATTGGATAAACATGTATTTCAGGAGAAAATACTTTAAGCGAAACGTTTTTCTGCGTTGGCGCCCATAGTATAAACTCAATCTCTTTATTCTGATTTTTATAAGAATAGCCTGGTTGTTGATTAAACGGATTCATAAAAATTTACTCCACTATGAGGAAGTAAAAATCCTTATTAATTCAATGTATAGTAT
>JAGKWN010000039.1 GCA_021151805.1 Cytophagaceae bacterium
CATATATACTAAATCCAACTTACCAGAATATATTTTTGTATTTTGTTTAAACAAATCCTGCACAAATGGCAATTATATGTCTGGAAACATTTATTCATGCACCCATAGAAATTTGCTTTGACGTTTCAAGGGATATTGATGTACATATAGAATCTACCAAACATACCGGAGAAAGAGCTATTGCCGGGAAAATTACCGGTTTAATCAGCCTGGGAGAATCTGTTACATGGCGGGCAAAACATCTTGGCATCTGGCAGACACTTACAACTAAAATCACTGCTTACACTTATCCTACCTACTTTGTGGATGAAATGACACAGGGCGCATTCGCATTCATGAAACACGAACATATCTTTGAAACTAAAGATTCCGGCACTCTTGTAAAGGATATCTTTCGGTTTGATTCTCCCTTGGGCATATTAGGCACGTGTGTAAATACCCTCTTTCTGACAAAGTATATGCGCAACCTGCTCGTGCATAGAAATGAAGTGATCAAAGCCGAAGCCGAGCGACAAGCTTTACAAACTCAAGCACGCATATAATCAGGCTTCCAGTATTTAATGGATCGTTTAATATGATCCGGAGACAGCTTCTCACTGATGGTACGTTCTGTCAATTCCACAAATTCTTCATCGGAAGCAAATCGTAAAGCTGCCAGCTGCCCGAATGATAAAGGCTCTATGAGCGTATCCAGACGTTTATTCGTGCTCGCAAAATAGCGGTAATACACTTCCAGACGTATGATCCGGTTTTGATTGTTTAGCGCATAATGCTGGCGCATCATAAACGATAAGGCTGCCAACAGCAAAAACAAACCCGTAAACGCAAGCCAGATCAATGCATCATCCGGCTTAATAAAGATGAAGAACCCTGCAATGCCCGCACAGGTAAGCACTACCGGATAAAAAATAAAATGATGTGGTGTGTAATACCGTTTGTGATTTGAATAATTCTGCGTTTCCATATACCTGTTTTTTGTGAAAGTATTCTTATAATTTGAAGCTTATATATGCTCAATTTTCATTTAAAATATGCTAAATTGAGCAGAAATGAAAGATTTTTATCTGTGATCATAATCATATTATGCACCTTTTAAGATAAGTTCGTATGACTGAAAAAGAAATCGTTGAGTATATTAAGAATAATGACATTCAAAAAATAAAATTCGCCTTTGCTGATATCGATGGTGTGCTGCGCGGAAAGCTCATTCACACGGATAAATTTTTAGAAGGCCTGAAAGAGGGTTTTGGATTTTGTGATGTTGTATTCGGCTGGGATAGTTCAGATGCCGGTTATGACAATGTGAGCGTTACAGGCTGGCATACCGGTTATCCGGACAAGACAGCACAGATCGATCTTTCTACCTTCCGTCTGATTCCATGGGAAAACAATACACCATTTTTCCTGGCTGATTATAAGAACAACGACAATACAGCATTAAGTATTTGTCCGCGTACACTCCTGAAAAGAATTGCACACGAATGCACTGAGATGGGCTACCATGCGTCTTTCGCACAGGAGTTTGAATGGTTTAATTTCAGAGAAACGCAACAGACGCTTACTGAGAAAAACTTTAACGGCCTCACGCCTCTTACACATGGCATGTTTGGCTATTCTATTCTTCGTCCTTCCCTGGAAGATGCGTATTACAACGATCTGTTTGATCTCTTAGGGGCGTTCGATATTCCGCTGGAAGGTCTGCATACAGAGACCGGTCCGGGTGTGTATGAATGTGCATACTTTCACGACGAGATACTACGCGCTGCTGATAAAGCAACGTTGTTAAAAACGGCTGTCAAGGAAATTGCAAACAAGCATGGTATCATTGCTACGTTCATGGCAAAGATCAGCGACAAACTTCCTGGTTGCAGTGGCCATATACATCAAAGCTTGTGGAACACAGACAAAACAAGCAATCTGTTTTACGATGCCAACAGAGAACACAACATGAGTGATCTCTTCAAACAGTATTTAGCCGGGCAATTATATTGCCTGCCGCATATCGTTCCTATGCTTGCACCTACGGTAAACAGTTACAAACGCTTGGTTGAAGGTGCCTGGGCACCAACAACTATTACATGGGGGTTTGACAACCGCACCACAGCATTGCGTATCCTGAATCATTCACATAAGAGCACACGTCTGGAGCAGCGCATCTCCGGCTCTGATACCAATCCATACCTAGCAATGGCTGCGTCACTGGCATCAGGCTTGTACGGTATCAAACATAAACTATCACTGGATGTGCCGGCAACCGTAGGCAATGGTTATGCAGACAAGCGCAATGGTTCCATCGCTTCAAACTTAATGGAAGCCACACAACTGATGAAACATTCTGACATAGCGAAAGAATTATTTGGCGATACCTTTGTTCAGCATTTCACAGCAACGCGTGAATGGGAATGGAGACAATTTTCGAAACACGTAAGTGATTGGGAAATGAAACGCTACATGGAAATCATTTAACACACGAATAACTTTACAGTCAATGGAATTAAACGATCTGTCAACCATTATTAGTCAGGCTTGGCAAGGATTTGATAACAGCAAGGAAATAAAAGGGATTGAAGATATCAGTGCAAAAGTATCTACAAATCACGTATACAGGGTTACGTTTGTTGACGATGATATTGTCATCGCTAAAATATCCTTTTTCGGTAAGTACGAAAATTTCAAGGAAGACCACCGCATCATTCATGCCCTTTCAAACAATTTATTATATCCGTTTGAAAATGTACTGGGTAAATCATTGCTTAAAAACAATCAGGTATATACCTACAGATACCAGGAGAACAATATGGATGCATGGGTTGTTTTCTATAACCCAATCCGCACACAGCAACGTCTTCCGAAACGATTAAGCGAAAACGATATCCGCAAGCTGGGTGAACAAATGGGTAAATTTCACAAAGCATGTGCAAAGCTGAAGAATGTGCTGCCGAAGTCTTCCAAAACATTACGTACGGATATTTATAAATTACTGGAATCGCTGGATGAGAACCCCACCTTGTTTGGTACGCGTGCGAAATCTGATTACCTGAAACACCACTGCGAACAGTTTCTGAAAAACAGAAATAAATTAAAAGCGCGTGAAATGGATATCATGCCTGTGTTCATCGACTGGAACATTGGTAACTTTTCAGTGACAGAGAAACTGGAATTATTTTCGCGTTGGGATTACGATTGGTTCCGCATGAGTTACCGCATGCTCGATTTCTACTTCTTCAGCCGCGTGGTTTCAGATATCGGCGACAGAACGGTTTTCAGCTATGTAATCGGACCGTTGATGGAAGATCGTTTCATCATTTTCCTGAAAGAATATCATAAAGTAAATCCGCTGACAAAAAATGAAATTCTTTTCCTGAAAGAAAGTTACCGTTTCTTCATATTGAATTATGTAATCAAAGACGGGAACTATTTCTTCAATGAAAAATATGCAAGCAAGCTTCAGGCCGAAGCCTTTGATATTTATCTGCCTTCAGTAGACAGAGATTTTGATGCAACAAAAATCCTTGAAGCCCTGGATCTAAACTAACTGTTCACATACGTTGTCCTGCGTTCAGCACTAACCGGAATACCATGCAAATCGACTCCTTCAAATCCATCCTACCAAAATACAAATCAATTTTCTTTGATGCTTTTGGTGTCTTGAAAACCTATAATGGATTGTTACCCGGCATTGAAAATACATTTGATTATCTAAAAGCTCAAGGCCAGGATTACTACATTGTAACCAATGATGCATCGCGGAGCCCGGCTCAATTAGCGGAATCCTATCACAAACTGGGTCTGTATGCAATTACCGAAGACCGTATCATTTCTTCAGGCATGATCACCAAAGAATACATCGACCTGAAAGTTGACAGCGGTATTGTTGCCTATCTGGGAACAGAGAATTCTGCAAAATACCTGGCCAGCACAGGCATCAAATTATTACCTGTAAGCGCTATTGATGAGAGCAATATTGGCGAAGTGAATGCCTTGGTATTGTTGGATGATGAAGGATTCAACTGGTTTCACGATTTAAATAAAACTGTAAACCTGTTGCGTAAGCGTACCATACCGGCAATTGTAGCGAACACCGACAACACCTACCCGCTTACCAAACATGATGTTGCCATTGCCATTGGCGGTGTAGCAACCATGATTGAAAGTATTCTGGGAAGAAGATTCATCCGCTTTGGAAAACCGGACTCACAAATGTTTATGTTTGCCTATGATATGCTGCGCCAGAAAATGAATATCAACAAAAAAGAAATTCTGATGGTTGGCGATACATTACACACAGACATTCTGGGTGGAAACAAATTCGGACTTGATACAGCTCTTGTATTGACTGGGAATACACGCATTGATGACGCCGAAACAAAAATTAAATCTACGGGTATCGTTCCCACACATATCTGTGAATCTGCAGTAATTGAGTAATTCTTTACATAAATTTTCCCATACATTTAAGCACACATAAACAATCACACAATGAAAAAGTTTTTATTTGCAGCAGGTCTGCTCATCATGAGCCAGCAGCTTTTCGCTCAATTGGAAAAAGGCATGATTTCCGTTGGCTTAACCTCTTCTTTGAAAGCCAGCAAAACCGAAAACGAGTATAACTATACCAACGGTGCTCCGAATCATTATTATTCAAACAATACTGTTAAAAATACTTCATTCAATATTGCTCCAAGCGCCAGCTACTTCCTGTCCAGCAAATTTGCTGTGGGCGCACAGGTAGGATACATTGGATATGTAACAAAAACCGAATATACAGATAAATACAACACGCCTGCTGAAATGGATTATACCTATTCCAAAAGCACCTCAGCTGGTATCAATGTTACTCCTTATGTAAAATATTATTTTTCACTGAGTGATAATGTACACTTCTTCCTGAAAGGATCTGTTGGTTTTTCAAACAGCAGAGGCGAAACTTCAGGCTATGATGAAACGACATTGTATGATGGAAGCGGCAACGTAACAAGTACTGTACGTAGTAATGAATACGGCCCAAACAAAACAAAAACACTTTCACAAAACATCGGTATCAGTCCGGGACTGCTATTCATGCCTTCACAAAAAATAGGTATTGAATTCTCCCTGGGAAATGTGTTTGGCGCAACTTCTTCAACCAGCAAAACTACAGATGATAACGGCAACACCAGTAAATACACAACAACTAACCTTGAATACTTCAACTTTAACACATTGAGTGTTGGTACAGGTATTTATTATTTCTTTAAATAAGAACTAACAGCTTACGAAATAAAAAAGTCACGCTTAAGGCGTGACTTTTTATTTCCATATACAAGCAACCGCCCGTATAAAAATACCATATGTATAAAACAAGGGATCAATGGTTTTCAGGATCGCTGTATATTCTTTTACGACCGAAGTATATTTATACGTTAATGCCTGTTTGATTTCATAGCGGCAGCGATGTACAAGCGCTTTTTTTTCTTCTTCCGTTTCGCATAGCCACCAGGCTTTTTTACAAACCCTTAAGGTTGATTCAAACATATGCTGCTGCCGTTGCTCGTAGAATAAGGTTGATAAAGAATTCGGCACAATGCGCTTTGCAGACACAACCTCCGGCAGATAAACATAGTTGAATAATCTGGAAGAACGTATCCAGAAATCAAAGTCTTCATAGGCCAAAGATTCATCGTAGCCATTAAGTGCTTCTATCACTTCCCGCTTAAACATCATGCTCACAGGATTGATGTAATAGCGGCTTAACAGTGCGGCAAAAACATTTCCCTGCGGAATAAAATCTTTATGAAGCTTATGATGAAAGGTTGGATAATGCTGCTGGATAAGCTGCGACTCAGTATTGACAATATCAACATTGGTAAAACAAACGCCTGTATTGCTTCCGCTCTGTGCTAATAATGCTACCTGTTTAGCTACACGTTCAGGGTACATCAGATCATCTAGTGCAAAATCAATAATATATGTTCCTTTAGATAAAGCCAAGGCTTTGTTAAAAGCCCTGCAATTACCTTCGTTTGAACTATTCTGAATAAACTGAATATTTTTACCTGTTATACAGGATTGAATAACGGCAGCACTCTGGTCTGTGCTTGCATCATCTACAATAATCAGTTCGATATGTTGGTAGGTCTGCGCGAATACAGAATCCAGGGCTTCACGGATGAAGAGTGCGTGATTATAACATATAGCAATAATGCTTACAAGGCCTTGTCCTCTGTCATCCATATCTGCTTATAATAAAAAACGATCAGTATTGAGTATACGATGTAGCGAACCAGGTTTGCCACTGCCATAACTTCCCAGGTAAAATAATCGGACCCGAAAATGAACACCATGATAAAAACAATTCCGGAAATAATTTCAAAGATGATAAACCTGCGCGTATCAGCAGAAGCCATCAGTAAATAACCACCTACCCAGGAAATGCATCTCAACCAATCACCGATAAGAATCAATAAAAAATATTTATCCGCCTGTACAAACTCTGCTGAAAAAAGAATCTGAAAAAGCAGATCTTTTAATACATACATGGCTACAACACCTATAAACGTTACAGTTCCATAGATCAACATGAATTTCTTTACATAAGTATGCAAGGCTGATTTATCTTTGATACTTTCAGATGCATACGGATAAAAAATGGTTGCGAGAAACGCACCGCACAAAAACACAAATGCCTGTGATATTTTTACAGCCGACTGCCATAAGCCTGTTTCATACGGACCGATCAGATCAAAGGCTATTTCACGTACCACATAATCCAGTAGTTTTCCCGAAACAAGTGATACAACACCCATGATGATCAACGGCATGAAATAATCTTTTCCTTCAAAAAGATCTTTCACATCGGCCCAGGTATATCTGAACTTTCGATATACCGTAAAGATCATATAAATAAAGACTGGAAAATTGGATAGTGTAACGGCAAGTATGATCCAATAAAGAGAGTCGGCTACATCAAAATATACACAGCCAGCCATAACGGCTACAGAGGTACTACCCAATAAAAACGTATAGATTGCATAACGCCTTAATTTATGTCTTGCAACCATCCAGGCTGAAGCAAGTAAATTCAATGTAAACAGGAAAAAGGAAACACCGATGAGTACGCTGGAAGATGCATCCAGAAACAATTCTTCCAAAGGAGAATCGGCTACATACATGTATACGAACAGACATATCCATTGAATCATAAAAATGATCACACTCCAGATCACCGTATGAACAATAATTTTACCGGTGTGTGACTTGCTGTCTTCTTCCTGGGTAAGCTGATTAATAAATGCTTTATGTATCCCTTCCTGCGGAATATGCATGAAGAAGGCCACCAGATTCTGGTAATGCGTTAGCAGCGACAAGCCAACCGGACCGAAATAAACCGAAACAATTTTATTATAAATAAATCCAAAGGAAACATTTAAGAAAATACTGATCAGTGAAAAAAAACTATTCCGGATTTGATTCATATGCAAATGTACATATTCAAATTAAATTAATCATAATCCTGCACTTTGAGAGAATTAAAATGTTAGCTCATACGTATTTTTCCGGCTGTCCATGGCTCCGATATGCTTTTTAAACAGATGCAAGCCTTCATTCAGCTTACCATTTACAGAGGATATACCCAGATCAATCATTTTGTAATGCTGCCGTTGCGCATATTCATACATCGCTTCAAGCAATAAAACAGAAGGACTCACAGCTGCATATTCCGGATCTGAAGCACCTAAAAAATAATAAAGTACATCTTTATTTACATGGACAAAAACAGCATTGGCAACTAATGTCTCTTCCAGATAGACTCCTGCATACTGATAAACTCCCGGCAGTTTCAAGGACAAGTCTTTATATTCTTCGCTACTGATTGTAACCGGAAAATCCTTATGTTCCCTTGACTTGCGGAACAGATCAAACCAGATATCTGAATCAATGGCATCCAGTATTTCTATGCGTGGTGCAAGTGATTTTATTTTATTCAAACGTCTTTTCTTTTGATCATCCAGGTGTGCCTTAAAAGATGTAGTATTTACAAGAAGATGTTGATTACAATCTGAATATTTTAAACGAAAACCCTGATCAATCAATGCTTCATGAATGCTCTCTGTTGTGTCAGGTTGATAACAAGACGGTGACTGGCGGATCGTGACAGATGCTGCGCCTGATTTTTTCAATGTATCTTTTATATAAGATATGAACATTGACAGCTGCCCGGGATCGCTGCACTCGATGCCACCAAAGGGTGCACGAACACCACTCACAAAGTGATTATCACCCGTTTCTGCAAACGAACAAAATAAGTGTGGTGCACGTTGTTCATCAAAAAAATAAAGCTGCTTAGCAGCATGATTGTTCAAATAAAGCTGCTGATTGAAAAGCAGGTTTGCATCAGGGGCTATCTCAGAAGAATGATTCATCACCGCTTATTGCACGCGCATGGATTTAAAAATTTCATACTCCCGGATATAATCACTTTCATTAAAGTCTTCAGAAGCGAGACAAAGCAATACAGCTTTATCTTCCAGGTAAATTTTACGCCAATGCATCACCGGAACCAGCAGTCCTTGCTGTGGATCAGAAAGAACAAAACGTTCTTTCTCACCTTTTGTATTTTCCAATTCAACCTCTATTCTACCTGAAACAGCTACCAGCAGCTGCACACAGCTGATATGGGCATGATTGCCTCTTTCGATATGAGCAGGTGTCTGGTATACCCAATACACACGTTTGATTTCAAAGGGCACATGACGCATAGATTGAGCTACAGAAATATAGCCAACCTCTTCATCACCGATGCCTGTAAAATGTACCAAACGTGGTTTTTCCACCATAGAAATTTTATAACTTTGTAAATATAGTAATTTACGCGAATGTGTCGTAAATCAACTGCAACCGTTTCTTATTCAAACTAATGATTTACCTGTTTTTAACCGTCCTGTGCACTTCTGCCCTGTTCATCTTATTTCGTGTATACAACAATCTTAAGATTAATATATTTCAAACAATTGTATGGAATTATGTGGTGTGTACGCTTACAGGAATTGCATACCAGTACGACCAGCTAAGCCATGCCTTGTATGCAAAGCACATGCATACTGTGATTGCCTCCAGCATGGTAGGCAGTTGCTTTTTACCTATCTTTTTTCTGATCGGAACATCAACACGTCTGGCCGGGCTTACGCCTACAACCATGGCCAATAAATTATCCATGATCATACCTGCCGGCTTCGCCATTCTTATAGGCCTGGCACCATTTACCTGGCTGCAGTTTGGTGCAATTGTAATTGGTATTCTTGCTGTTTTTTTCAGCTCACAAAATCAAAGTGGAACATCGGACACCGTTTCTCGTCCGTACTTACCATGGCTGGTATTTGTAACAGCCGGTTTGTTGGATCTCGCCATCATGTATGTAAATAATAAAATTGCTACCGAAGAAAGTGCTGGACTTTTCAGTATACATACCTTTGCAGCTGCAGCAAGCTGGGGTCTTCTATCGTTAACCACCTTGCTTGTATTGAAGAAAGATACGTTCCAGGGAAAAGCTATCCTGAGCGGAATTGTTCTGGGCATTCCCAATTATTTTTCTGTTTATTTTTTACTAAAAACATTGAACTATTTTCATCACGATGGTTCCTTTGTGTTTCCGGCATTGAATCTTTCCATCATATTATTCACGGCAGTTTTTTCGCTCATTGTTTTCAAGGAAAAATTTTCATCCCGCTTAACGATTGGTTTACTCCTTGCGAT
This sequence comes from Cytophagaceae bacterium, assembly GCA_021151805.1. GTDB lineage: Bacteria > Bacteroidota > Bacteroidia > Cytophagales > Cytophagaceae > Cytophaga. Next base: position 9,733 of record JAGKWN010000039.1, read on the forward strand.
CAGCTCTATTTTGCTGTTGTATCTGAATAAGGCGTAATATGAAAGAAGACTTCTATTTCACCATTTCAGAATCTACCACTGCCGAGTACAAAGAAAAAGGCAGCCGGTTTATTGCCATCTGTTATCCTGTTGTTTCTGAAAAACAGGTCAAAGAAATTCTGCAGGAAGTGCGTAAGAAATACTACGATGCACGCCATGTATGCCATGCCTATATTATCGGCACGGAAGAGCGTATTATGAAAGGCCAGGACGACGGAGAGCCTGCACACACCGCAGGAACTCCGATTCTGAACCAGATCCGTTCGAAAAATCTCACCCAAACACTGGTTGTGGTAATACGGTATTTTGGTGGAACCAAACTGGGTGTAAGCGGGTTGATTGAGGCGTATAAAGAATCTGCCAAAGCATGCCTGGACAAAGCAACCATCCTTGAAAAATACATTTCCGACACACTGGAAATTACCTTCGACGCTTCTCTGCAAGGTGAAGTGATGCGGCTGGTCAAAGAATTCAACGGGGAAATTCTATCCCTGGATTATCAGGATAAGATCATATTATTCATAAAAATACGTAAAAGCATCACTCCTAAGTTCTTACAAAAATCTATTGTTGGCGTTACAAGTAACATCTGCAAAACTGAGCCAGAATAAGGAATGGTTAAACTCTTGTGGTTTGCTTTTATTTAGCTGTAAATACTGTTAATTTTAACATCTGAAACTAATCTTATAAAACATTGAATAAGAAAGTAAACGTTGGTTTGGTTCAATTGTCTTGCAGCAGCAATGTAAAAGACAATTTTGAAAAAAATGTAAAAGGTATACGTGAAGCTGCTGCCAAAGGCGCACAGATCATTTGCCTGCAGGAATTGTTCGGCTCACTGTACTTCTGTGATGTTGAAGATTATGAGAACTTCAAACTGGCAGAGGCGATTCCCGGTCCTGCGACCGATGCTTTCCAGGCATTGGCAAAAGAGCTTGGTGTAGTGATCATCGCTTCACTGTTTGAAAAAAGAGCGGAAGGTCTGTATCACAATACAACTGCAGTGATTGATGCGGACGGCAGCTATCTGGGCAAGTATCGCAAGATGCACATTCCGGACGATCCGGGTTATTATGAAAAATTCTATTTCACTCCTGGTGATCTTGGATATAAAGTTTTCAAAACCAAATTCGCAACGGTAGGTGTACTTATCTGCTGGGATCAGTGGTATCCGGAAGCAGCACGTATCACTTCGCTGATGGGTGCGGATATTCTCTTCTATCCTACTGCGATCGGCTGGGCCGATCATCAGACGGAAGAAGTAAATACCGATCAGTACAATGCATGGCAAACCATACAGCGTTCGCACTCGGTTGCAAACGGCACCCCTGTTGTATCTGTAAACAGAACAGGTGTTGAAGCCAACATGCAGTTCTGGGGTGGCTCATTTGTATCAAACGCACAAGGCCGCATCCTTTACCAGGCACCACATTTAACAGAAGAAATACATGTACAGGAAATAGATATGTCACAAACTGACTATTACCGTACACACTGGCCTTTCCTGCGCGACAGACGTATAGACTCTTATGCGCCTATTCAGAAAAGGTTTATTGATGAAGATTAATAGGCGGAACGCCTAAAGCTAAATGCATAAGGCTAAAAGCTCACTATTTAAGAGCATATGTTCCTTCATAAAATTTCTTTCTAATAAAGCAAAAAAGGTGGTCTCGCAAATTGCGAGACCACCTTTTTTGCTTTAAGCTTTAAGCCTTACGCCTTCGGCGTTAAGACAGTTTCTCAACTTTAATTCCAAACCAACCTTTGATCTTACGGCTCGCTTTGTAATTAATATAGTACATGATCGGTACCAGGATCAATGTCAGGAATGTTGCGAAAGCAAGACCATGAATCATTGTCCATGCAAGCGGTCCCCAGAATGCTACGCTATCCCCACCGAAGAAAATATGCGGATTTCCTTCTGCGAATAAGCGTGCAAAGTCAATGTTCAAACCTACTGCCAATGGAATCAGACCAAGAATGGTTGCCGTTGCGGTAAGCAATACCGGTGTCATACGTACTTTACCAGCATGTACAATGGCATACTTCAGATCGTGGCCCTGTTCCATAATGATATCCGTGAACTCAACCAGGATAATACCATTCCGCACTACAATACCTGCCAGGGCAATAATACCTACACCGGTCATTACCACAGAGATTGACATACCGAAAATAGACACGCCCAGAAATACACCAATCACGCTGAATGCAATTTCAGAAATAATCAAAATCGGTTTACTAATCGAGTTAAACTGTGTAACAAGAATAAACAAGATCAGGATAAAGGCAGTACCTAATGCCCATAACAAGAACGCTCCTGTTTCTGCCTGTTCTTCCTGCGCACCCGTCAATTGAATGATTACTTCGGACGGCTTTTTGAAACCAGGAAGTAGTTTCTTGATAGCGGCATTGATTTCATTGCCGTTTCCGCCGGATAGCACGTTAGAAGATAAAGTAACAATACGACGTTGATTTTTACGTTTAATACCTCCATAAGAATTTCCAAAATGAGCTTTCGCAACAGAAGATAATGGAATCTGACGAATCTGGCCACCCATGTTCATATCACGGAATGTAATTCTGGAGTTCATCAAATCATCAATATTGGTACGTTGGTCATATGTATAACGCAGCTCAATATCATATTCATCATCTTTATCACGGAACTTCGAAACATCCTTACCGAATACGGCATAGCGCAATTCCATACCAATCTGCCCTACAGAGATGCCTTCTGCATTTGCTTTTTCTTTATCGATATCAATTACAATCTCAGGTTTGTTTTTCACAACATCCGATTTTAAATCTTCAATCCCCTGGATACCGGAGTTATCAATGGTTCTTTTCAATTGTTCAGAAAGTTCGATCAATTCATCATAATCGTCACCAATAAGTTCAATATTAATTTCTTTACCTGTTGGCGGTCCGCCCTGCTCCTGATCTACAATGATCTGGGTTCCGGGAATTCCTTTTACAGCTTCACGGATTTTTCCTAAATAAGGTACCGTAGATTCACCATCACGATGAGCAAACTCCACGAAAGCTACAGTAACCTTAGCCTTATGAGGTGAAACGCTTAAATCCATTTCGTTCGCATCACCGGCTCCTATAGCCACATTGGTAATCACTGATGAAACGATCTTATTATCATGACCAATAACTTTAAAGATGCGGTTTTCCACAACCTGCGAAATAGAATCTGTATAGGATTGATCTGTACCTACAGGCAAATTAATGTATGCATAGATAAAGTTCGGGTCACTGGATGGGAAGAATACAACTTTAGGTTTTGTAATACCCAATAAAATGAATGAGAATATTAACAAAGCAAATGTACTGCCAAGCAAGATAAACGGACGGGCACCTACCAGACACCACTCCAGCACTTTTTCATATTTATTTTGTACACCCGGCCAGATATCATCCTGGAAATGCTGAATAATATCAATCAAAACAAATTTGTTCAGTGAATATAACAGAGACAAAACAATCACAAAATTACCGAAGCCAAAAGATCCTGCACCATAACCAATCAAAGCAATAACAACAAATACAACCATGGTTATGATATAACCTTTTGTTATTTTTTTATGACTCTCGCCATGTACATGTGGTTTCATGAAGTCAACCGCGAATACCGGGTTGATGATGTATGCCACCAACAAAGATGCAAGTAAGGTTACAATCAATGTAACAGGCAGGAAATACATAAACTTACCAATGATACCATCCCAGAACAATAACGGAACGAATGGAGCCAATGTAGTCATGGTACCAGAGAATACCGGCATGAATACTTCACCTGCAGCCTGCTTAGCAGCTTGCTTAATCGGCACTTTGCCGTTCTCATAAATACGGTGCGTATTTTCAATTACCACAATGGCATCATCCACCACAATACCTAATGCAAGCAGGAAGGCAAAGAGCACGATCATGTTTAATGTAATACCCATGGTTGGTAATACAAGGAATGCAATTGCCATCGACAGCGGTACGGATAAACCAACAAATATCGCGTTGGTTGTACCCATGAAGAACATGAGGATCACAACAACAAGTATAAAACCAATGATGATGGTGTTGATCAGATCGTGAAGTGTTGTACGCGTAGCATCAGACTGGTCACCGGTGATGGTAATTTTTAAACCATCGGGTAATTTTGTTTTTTGTTGCTGTTCGATCAACTCCTGTATTTTATCAGAAGCATCGATCAGGTTCATCCCGCCTCTTTTGATTACGTTCAGCGTGATTACGTTTTTACCATTCAGACGGGCAAAACTTTCTGCTTCTTTGTATGTATCTTTTACGCCACCTTTTTCCAATACATCTTTCAGATACGTTTTTGCACCTGATTGTGAAAGAATAAGAATATTATTGATCTGATCCATATTATTGAACTCACCTGAAACAGTAATGTTCCGTTTCACGCCATCCATTTTAATGGTACCTCCGGAGATTGTCATGTTCTGATACTGGATCGCACGTTCAATATCAGAGAATGTAATATTGGCAGCCTCCATTTTGTACTTATCAACGTTCACCTGGATCTCTCTTTCAGGAGCACCCACAATATCAACACGACGGATCTCTTTCATGGATTCGATCTGATCTTTCATGTCATCGGCATATTTCTTCAGCTTACTCAATTCGTAATCACCGGAAAGGTTAATACCCATGATTGGAACCTGAGAAACATCTATTTCAATAACCTGCGGATCATCCGGCAAATCTGAAGGCAGATCATTCTTCGCCTGATCTACCGCATCTTTTACTTTTTGTTTCGCAACGTTCACATCCACATCGGTGTTAAATTCTACCAATACACTGGAATAATCCTGAATGGAATTACTGGTGATTTTTTTAACACCGGCAATACCTTTCACCTGTTTTTCAATATGCTTGGTAACCAACTTCTCCATATCGCTTGGTGAAGTACCGGGATAAATGGTAGCAACATACATCTGAGGAAATACAATCTCAGGAAATTGCTCTTTAGGCAAACTGAAATAAGACATTAAACCGAACAACGATATAATGACAGTAAGCACATAAATGCTTGTCTTATTATCAATGGACCAGCTACTAACTTTAAATTCTTTCATGTGTATAATATTTAAAATTTTATGAGCATCAACTTACTCACAATTTATTTTTTAAATTTTTATTCAAACTTAATTGGCTGACCTTCTACCAAATCCTGATAACCGATTGTGATAAGCTTATCACCTTCTTTCAAGCCATCCATTACCTCAACAGCGTTATCATAATACTGGCCTGGTGTTATGAAACGTTTTGCAGCCACATTTCCATCCACTACATATACATAACTCTTATCATTGTTACGTTGTACAAGATTTACAGGAATCACAAGCACGGAAGGATTTGAGTAATCTTTAATTTTGATATAAGAGATCATGTTTGCTTTAAGCAGATTCTTATCCTGCTTCAGATCCAGATCAACCTGGAAAGTTCTGTTAACAGGATCAATTACATCTCCCACTACTTTCACACGGGTATTAATTTCTTTATTTACATCCGGGAAAGTTGCAATCGCCTCCTGGTTCACTTTTACTTTGCTGATATATGACTCAGATACTTTTGCAATCAGTTTCAGATCATTTGTATTTACAAGTCTGAATGCAGGCATACCCGGAGCTAACAGCTGCCCTTCTTTTGTATACACTTCATCGATCACACCTGAGAATGGTGCACGGATAGAAGTTTTAGAATATTGCTCCTGAAGTGTCGCTTTTCTTGATTCAAGAGATTCTTTTTGATTTTTTGCCTGCAGATACTGCACCTCTGTTCCGATCTGCTGTTCCCATAAACGCTTTTGTTTATCATATAATTGATTAGCAAGTTCAAGTTGCTTATCAACTTCCTCAATACCTTTCAGGATCTGATCCCCATCTGTTTTAGCCAGCAATGTTCCGGCTTGTACCTGCTGGCCTTTCACAACGTATACATGGTCTACAGAACCACCAATAGAAGAACTGACTTCTACGTTTTTGTCAGAATCAATTTTACCTTGAACTTGAAGATAATGTGTAAATGGCTTTTTCTTTAATTCTTCAAAACCAACAATGATGTATTTTGCATTCGCATTTTTTGTTGTATCCGTTTTTTTAATTTCTTCTTCAAGCGCACTGATCTTTTCTGCCAGAGCAGACTGTTCAGATTTCAATTTTTCCAGTTCTGCTTTTTTATCCGGAGCACCGCAAGCAACGGCTACTGCAAGCAATCCTAAACTTAAATATGTGTATGTATTATTTTTCATAACGAATGTTTTTTAATAGTAAAATATTCTAAAGAATTATTCTGTATATAATGTTCCTGTTGCTTTTTGGTAATCGATCAATGCAACCAAAGCATTATAGACTGCATCATAATAATTTGTCTGAGAAGTTTTAAATGAATTTTCTGCATCAACAACTTCAAGGTTGGTACCTACACCTTCATCGTACTTAACCTTTGTTTGCTTAATTACCTGTTCAGCTAATTCAAGATTACGTCTCTGGGATTTGATGTTCTCCAGGTTATTATCTAAAACAAGTTTTGTTTGCTGTACCTGAAGATCGATTACATCTTCCATCATCTCCATATTGTTTTGTACTTTCTGCACCTGCAGTTTTGCGCCCTGCTGCTGGTAATAGTGATTTCCCCCGGTGAAGAGCGGTACAGTCAGCTTCGCACCTATAAAACCATAACCATAATATTTAGTTGAATAAAGTTTCATGTAATCATTGTTTGAATTCATAGCACCAGCAGTACCGTAAGCTATCAATTTCGGATAACTGATGGCTCTGGAATTTTTAAAATTCAACTCTTCCAGTCTTTTCTGGGTTACCAGTAAAGAATATTCAATACGTTTGTTGTAGTCAAATGAACTCATATCAGGATTACTCGCTGTATTCAAACGCTCTACCAACTCATCCAGAGTGCCTTTAAGTTTCAACGGTGCATTCACCGGATAACCCATTTGATATTTAAGCAGCGCATACGTAACGATCACCTGGTTCTGAACATTCACCCGGTCTGTCTTTAAATTGTTCAATGTTACTTCCACACGGTTTACATCCAGGTTTTCAGCAAAACCGCTTTTGTTGATTTCCTTTAGTTGTCGCAGCGATGTGTCCAGACGCGCGATGTTTGCATCCAACAATTGAATACGCTGTTCATTAATTAACACCAGGTAAAATCCCTTTGTGATTTTATCTGTTGTTTCAATCTTGGTTTGCGTCATGGATTTCGTTGCAAGTTCTGAATACGTTTTTGAAGCCTGTAAACCAACAAGGTAAGATCCATCAAATATGATCTGTGAGGCATTTAACGTTGCAGTATTCGTAGCTTTTAACTGGAATATATTTTGCATCGCATAAGTACCTGACGGGTCTACACCAGGTGGTAATGGATTTCCTTTGTTAGGGCCAAATTCATTTGCAACAGCATTAGTCACAAACATTCGCTGCAATTCAATGTTGTACATGGTATTGCCTTCAAAATTGATCTGAGGTAATCCATATGCACGTGTTTCGTTGATCTTATATTTTGAGATCTGCTGATCCAGGTCAGCATTTTTAACCGATGCCTGATTTGCAAATGCATAATCGATGCATTGGTTCAGCGTAAACACAGAGTCCTGCTGTGCCTGCGCTCCCTGATACATGACCAGGGTTACGAGTAGGGGTAAAAGGCGTAATTTGTTCATAGTTTGTTTAGTAAAAGTATTTTTCAAAATCTTAATCTTCTTCTTGAATCTGTTTGTATTTGTTGATAAGCTTGTGTCCTTTTAGCGTACATATTCCGTATAAAAAGTGATCCAGTAACTGGAGCTGCACTTCCGGGAAATGTTTTCCATCCTTAAATACTCTTGGATTGAACCCCCACTCTACCTGCTCCATTCTTAGTCTGGATAAAATATCAATGTTTATCTCAGGTCTATACAATCCCATGTTTATTCCCCACTTTAAATTTTCAGACATGGAATTAATGATACACGCTTCTTTAAAGCTTAAAAAGCTTTCATATGCTTTGGGATAGTAGCGTTGTATTTCCATTAGCAAAAATGGACTCATGTTTACAAAAAGCGCCCGCATATAATCTGACAACTTCAATACTTCATCTATAGGATCTTTAGCCGTAGCATGTACCAGGTCTACCTGGTTCTGCTGATCTTCCATGATGGTTTGTACAGCAAGAGTCACCAATTCATCCTTATCTGCCACATGCTGGTAGATTGTTTTCTTGGAAATCCCGAGCTTTTTGGCAACCTCGTCCATCGTTATAGACTTTACTCCATAAGCTAGAAACAGCGCTTCAGCCCCTGAAATAATTCTACTTTTAACTTCGTCCATACACTTCTAGCAATTTTCTCAACAAAACTATGGAAACTTTTTACATTCCTAAAGTTTTTTAAGTTTATTTTAAAAATTTAACTAACACATTGAAAATCAACAAAAGTGAATATAAAAAAAGCGGTAAAAAATAGCACTTAACTATTTTTTACCGCTTTAACTCTCAAAAAGTTTTTCTGAAAAGGCCTTTTGAGATCATCACTTTTTATTTCATCGGGTCACCTGAATCCACCCTTTACGCATTTCGGAATTGAAGTCCAGTGAATAATAATAAATACCATCATTCACATCGGGATGCCATTCAAACAAACGATCCTGGCTATAAAATATCCGCGATCCCCAACGATTATATATTTCTATACCTTTGAAATAGGTATCACAATTTCCTACAGGAATTCCAGGAATCCGGTATGAATCATTCAATCCGTCACCATTGGGAGTAACCAGATTGGTTATCTCCATTTGTGTAAGAGATATCTCGTTGTTTACAACAACGACGGTTTGGTAAATGGTATCTGCATTATTGGCAAGCAAACAACTATTGTCTTTTACAATAAACTCAACCGTGTATGTACCAGGCTGCAGATCAGTGCAGGATGGTCGCCAGGAAAAAGGTGAACTTATCGTTTGAGTACTATCACGTACATCCTGAAATAGCATTCCATCTCTGCGGTTATACATAGTTAGCGATAGTAGATCACCCGCATCCGCATCGGTACCAAAAACGCCAAAGGTTACCAACGAATCTACTTTGACTGTCTGCGGATTCACAAAGGGATTGATAAATACATTCGGTTTGTTATTGGGATCAACTTCAACTTTGAGTGTAAAAATCACCGTGTCAGATTTGGCAGGACAACGGTTATCTTTAATAATAACTGACATCGGATAATACGTGGTTTCGCTTATATATAACAAGTTGCAGGGATCAAAACAAATCTTGCTGTTGTAGGTATGCCTGAAACCATTGATATCAATCTGGGATGGAAGATTGATGCCCGAAGCTGGATATTTGCCGGTCTTAGCGGTGATATAAAGTGTTTCCGTAATACCATATTGAGAAGCATCAATATCTGTAATATAGAATGGGAAACATTTTTTTTCTCTGATATTTACAGCAAGTGTATCTTTATCTTTGATATTGGTATCGGTAAAAGCGATTACCGGCTTATTGTTAACAGGACAAATCTGCACATTGAACTGATAATCCTTTTTGACCTCCCCAATCTTAGTATTACCTCTGTACTCTTCTACCAGAATTCCAAAACTGTAAACACCTACCTGCGAAGGATTAAATGTAAGTATACCGGTACTGGAATTGATGTTTAATGGTACCGTGCCCGGAATAGGATTGCTGCTACTATAGCCTGACTTCCAATTAACTCCGCTGGTCACATGATTGGGATCTACTGCTTTTAATGGTGTAGATAAACTGTAAATAAGTCTATCGCCATCCGAATCTGTTGCACTCATGTCATACGTACTAAGCATGTCTTTACAGAAGTACTCATTTTTCAATAGTTTAAAAACAGGTGATGAATTTTTAGTTGCTAAAGGTGGACACATCAGGTATAATGCAATCATCTGATTTGCGGGTTTTTCCAGATTAGTGATGATTTCATTTCTGCAACAGAGTTCCCAGGTAATATAGTATGTTTGTGCCCCCCATGAACCCAGGTATTGTGCCAAGTCAACAGGCTTAGAATATATCAGCAGGTTTGTCTGCACAACATCATGTGTTGCACAAAAATTATCATTTGTTGCAATCTGATTATTATATACCAAAGGCAGGTCAAGCCGACTGATGTATGTATTGTTAGGGGAAGGTACTACTGATGTGGCTAAATAAACGGTCTCAAGGGTAGAAACGGCAACTTCATTTACATTCGCACTGATTTCATTTATGTACGTATTCAGTGTTACCTGATAGATCGTTCCACTGATCCATTTTACCTGCAACTCTCCGCCAACAACATGCGTCGCAAATGATTGCTGTGAAAGAAAAATATAAAAAGTCAGAAATGTTATATACCTGCTAATCGTTTTACTCATAACATAGAATTCAACTACTTAAAGATACTCATATTCAATTCCAATTACCCATAAACTATGCATATAATTCATGTAACTCTTTGATTTTTATGAATTCTTTAACATATATCGGATAATAAATCAAATGCTTGAATCCCCGCTCTTATGTTTCATCATACAGTGGCCTGAGCCTTACAATAATCTTCGGAGCAAAGGGATTAGAACAGATTTATTCCGTATTTTTGTAGCCTTATGTTAGAAAGAGGTCAAATATTAGAGTCTGTAACCATTGAAGAATTGGGTGCAGAAGGCAAATGTGTAAGCAGGTATAACAATATTGTTATTTTTTCGGAAAGAACTGTTCCTGGTGATGTTGTAGATCTGAAAGTAACGCACTTCAAGAAAAAGAAATTTGGTGAAGCCAAAATCGACAAAATCATCAAAGCCTCTGAACACCGGGTTGAAGCGAAATGCCAGCACTTTGGCCTATGCGGCGGCTGCAAACTGCAACACATGGATTATGCCACGCAGCTGCACTTCAAAGAAAAACAGGTAAAAGACAACCTGGAACGTCTTGGTAAAATTGAGATTCCCGAAATAAAACCGATTGTTGGTTCTGCAACCACGTACGAGTACAGAAATAAATTAGACTTCACCTTTTCCAACAAGCGTTGGTTGCTGGAGGAAGAAATGAGTCTTGAACATGATACGTTATACGGACTGGGCTTTCACTTACCGGGAAAGTTTGACCGTGTTATTGATATTGAACATTGCCACCTGCAGCCTGAGCCTTCCAATGCCATACGCATGGAAGTAAAAGCCTATGCGTTGAAGCACGGTTTAACGTTCTATAATGTACGTGCACACGAAGGCTTCCTGCGTAACCTGATTATCCGCACTACCAATAAAAAAGAAGTAATGGTATTGCTGCAGTTTGGTGAAAATAACGACAAAGCGATTCAGGGTTTATTGTCGCACTTAATTGCAACCTTCCCGCAGATCACTACACTGATCTATTTCATCAATACAAAAAAGAACGATACGTACTCAGATCTGGATGTGCACGTATTCCACGGACCAGGTTATATACAGGAAGAGATGGAAGGTTTAACATTCCGCGTCGGACCAAAATCTTTTTACCAGACCAATTCAGACCAGGCGTATAAACTGTATGAGATCACGCGCGACTTTGCAGGATTAACAGGCAATGAGGTAGTATACGATCTATACACCGGCACCGGAACGATCGCAAACTTCGTAGCTAAAAAAGCAAAACAGGTGATCGGTATCGAATACGTTGCCGATGCGATTGAAGATGCCAAAATAAATTCGAAGATCAACAACATCAACAACACGCTGTTCTATGCAGGTGACATGAAAGATGTCCTGAATAAAGATTTCATTGCACAACACCAGCGCCCGGATGTAATCATTACAGACCCTCCGCGTGCAGGTATGCATGAAGATGTAATCAAAACATTACTGTTCATCGGCGCACCGAAAATTGTTTATGTAAGCTGCAACCCTGCAACCCAAGCCCGCGATCTGGCCCTGCTGGATTCAGATTATAAAGTGGCACGCATACAACCTGTAGACATGTTCCCGCACACGGCACATGTGGAGAATGTAGTGTTGCTGGAAAAAAGATAAAAACATATTTATTCTTTAATAAAAAAGGTGATCCTTCCTGATAGTTATCGTGAAGGAATCACCTTTTTATTTACTGGAAAGGAGGATAATTCACTCCGACCACGAGTAATAATTATGCTCTTCATCCAGTACAAAATCCGTTGCTACATACAAACTGTTTCCGATGAGATTTGATTTGGCTGTCTCCAGCATTAATCCTGCGGCTTTGGAATTCCTCGACACTTCCTTTGCCTTTTCAATAAGCGCTACAGACACCTTTTTTCCTCTGTATCCCGGTTGTACATACAAATCATTCAGCAACCACAAACGTTTCATTCTTGTAGAAGAAAATAACGGATACAGTTGTACAAAACCCATGGCAATATTTTCAGCATTGAATGCGATAAAAATTTCCGAATCGTTATTTTTTATGCGTTCCAATAAAAATGTTTTTGCCGCAGGTAAATCACTTTCTTTTTCATAAAAGACCCGATACGCATCAAACAGCTGCGTCAGTGCATCTATGTCATGTGTCTCTGCTTTTCTAATCTTATGTTGTGCTTGATGCATCGCTGTTAAAAATTAATATGTCTGACAAGTTTGGCGTTTTTTATCCTTTTTCAAAATTTCACGATTGGTTTTACAGGCAATATGAAAATCCTCCGCCAAGGTTGATCCGACAATTATCCGTCGGGAATAATTCGTATCTTTGGTTTTGTTTGCTATGAATGTTGGCAGCAAATAGTTAAATTCAGTAACAACCATTATAAATCGTACTGCTATGGAATTAACTATTGATGCACTCCGCACTCTTGCCAGACAAAACCTTTTGAATAAAGAATTAAAATACGACGATTCGTTTGTCGTAACAGAAGAGCAAAAATCTGAAGTGGAAACTTTATTAAAAGAAGCGAAAGTTGGCTATCAGGGAATCACACAGCCCTCTAACAACGTGCTGTTTATCATACAGCCCTATGGCGAACAGGGATAATATTATTATAAAAAATAAAGGTTACAAAGTAATAATGATTGATCAATCAAACGACCCGGAAATCAACGGTAAATTTTTAGGAACTGTATCATCTGATTTCATCAAAGTATGTGATACATTAAAGGAAGCTGCGTATCAGTTAAAAGCACGTGGTATCTCAGACTATCCTATCTTCCCTATCTGCAAGGCTACCTTGCCTTTCGGACAATTGTTGCTTGGCAAGACAGAAGTAGAAACGCAGTGGAATTATTATTTTTCAACGGCTGATGAATTTCAACAGCTGGGTTTCATCGACAAAGATAAGTTTGATGCTTTCCAGTCTACTTATAAAGACCCGGAAGAGTTCTGCTGTCTGTTTGTGGTTGATAAGGAGTTTACCAACTTTCTGTTTATACCATACCCGGAAGACTAAATTAGCTTAAAGCTTAACGCCCAAAGCATTAAGCTTTAAGCATTAGGCTTTAAGCCTTAAAATGATTCCAGCCCTGTGCCGTTACCGGTACCAGGTGATCGCCTTTGGTATAAATATTTACACCTTCATCGGCTGATTTTATATAACCGATCACAGATATATCCGGATGGTTGCGTACTTTTTCGTAATCAGACTGCGCAATGGTAAACAGCAGTTCGTAATCTTCACCACCGTTCAGCATCACCGTTAACGGGTCCAGTTCAAACTCACGTGCTGTATCAAAAGTCATCGGGTCAATCGGCAGTTTATCTTCGTAAATATATGCCCCCACATTTGACTCCTTACAGATATGCAGCAGCTCAGAAGCCAGTCCATCTGAAATATCAATCATGGCACTAGGCTTCAACCCTAAGGTCTTAAAGCTCTTGATCACATCTACACGAGCTTCAGGTCTTAGCTGACGCTGTACAATATATTCTTTATCCAGCAACTCCGGCTGCATGTCGGGGTTAGCCAGGTATACTTGCTTTTCGCGCTCCAACACCTGCAGTCCCATAAAGGCAGCGCCCAGGTCACCAGTCACACAGATCAAATCGTTTACCTGTGCGCCGCTTCTGTAAGTTGCTTCTTCTTCCTTGCCTTCACCAACAACGGTAACAGAAATGCCAAGGCCGCTTCTGCTGGAAGTTGTATCGCCACCTACCAAGTCAATCGAATAAGCTTCGCAAGCCAGTTTCATACCCATATACAGTTCCTCAATTGCTTCGACGGAGAAACGGTTACTCAAGGCAATTCCCACAACGATATGTGAAGGCGTTCCATTCATTGCAGCAATATCAGAAACGTTTACCGCAACAGATTTATAACCCAGGTGTTTTAACGGGGTATATGCCAGGTCAAAATGGACTCCTTCCATCAATAAATCCGTCGAAATGAACTGAATTTCATTTTCTGCAGTTTTAGTAACTGCCGCATCATCGCCAATTGACTTTACAATCTTTGAGGATTTTGCAGGAAAAAACTCCTTTAAACGATCAATTAGGCCAAATTCGCCAATTTCTGATAGCTCAGTGCGTTTCGGATTGTTCATTAATTTGAATTAATTGGTTACTTTTTATAACTTTACTAGTATTAACTCGACTAATAAGCTTTAAATTTATGAAAAAAATTGCACTCTTCCTTATGCTTGCTTTCACAGTGGGTACCTTTACAGATTGCGTAAAATCGAGCAAGACCTGCCGCAAGAATGTGAAGAAAATCAAAAAAATGCGCAAAAAAGATCCAAACTTCAAAGTATAACCTCACACTACTTATGAAAACAAAACAAATCCTTGTTGCTCTTGGCATTATTGTGTTCCTCGGAGTTAGCTGCGTACGTGCCAGCAAAAGCTGTAAGAAAGATTACAGAAAAGTAAGAAAAAGCAAAAGCGCTTGGACAAACTAATTTAATTGAGTGTATCCCTCTGATACACTCAATTTCTTTCCAAAACTTTGTACCTTTAATTTCTGCAGGAATAAGAACTCTTGGAGTCTCTTACTTGTTAAAATTAAAACACATTCATTAAAAGGTATGATTTCCATAACAGATAAGGCTAAAGATCACGTGGCAGATTTACGCGCACGTGAAGGTTATACAGATGATTTCAATATCCGCGTTTCCGTTAAAGGTGGCGGATGCTCTGGTTTGATGTATGATCTGAACTTTGATAATAAAATTGACGAAGCCGATCAGGTTTTTGAAGATAAAGGTGTAAAAATTCTGGTAGATAAAAAGAGCCTTCTTTACCTCCTTGGTACTACATTGGACTTTACAGACGGACTAAACGGAAAAGGGTTTCACTTCGTAAACCCGAATGCCAGCAGAACATGCGGCTGCGGCGAAAGTTTCTCTGTTTAATATCCTTGAAATCATAAAAAAAGTCCTCATGCTTTGCATGAGGACTTTTTTTTTCAATGGTCTTCTTCACCCTTCTTATTCAACCAGCGAAGCTCATACAAGTCGTTGCGCCGTGTTTCCATGTTGCGGACAGAACCAAACTTCCGCTGGCGTTTCAACAGATCCAGATCCAGATCAGCAATCAAGGTTGTTTCTGTATTAGGAGTTGCTTCCGCCAGAGTCGCATCATGCGGGAATATAAAGTCTGATGGAGAGAATATGCCTGATTGCGCATATTGAATATCCATATTCTCTACACCTGGCAAATTACCTACGCTTCCGGAAATCGCTATATAACATTCATTCTCAATAGCCCTGGCCTGCGCACAGCGCTGCACGCGTATAAAGGCACTCTTTGTATCGGTAAGGAAGGGAACGAAAATAATATTCACCCCTTTGTCTGCCAGCAAACGCGACAGTTCAGGGAACTCAATATCAAAGCAGATCAGAATGGCGATCTTGCCTGCATCGGTTTCAAACACTTTTAATTTATCACCGCCCTGCAAGCCCCAGTAATTGGCTTCATCCGGCGTAACATGCAGTTTATACTGGTAGTCCCAGGTACCATCTCTTCTACACAAATAAGAAACGTTGTATAAACCATCGTCTTCATATTTAGGCATACTGCCGGCAATGATATTGATGTTGTATGAAAGCGCCAGCTCCATCATCTTGGCACGTATCTCTTCGGTATAATCTGCCAGCGCTCTTACCGCATCTGACGCAGAGTTCTGGTTGAACTTGGCCATCAATGGTGCATTGAAAAATTCAGGAAATACACAGAAGTCTGCTTTGTAACCAGAGACTGTATCCACAAAGAATTCAATCATACGATACAACTCTTCTACCGAAGCCATGTTCCGCATTTTCCATTGTACCAGGCCAACGCGCACCAGCGATTTATTTCCGCCGAATAATGTTTCTTCTGTTTCATATAAGGCGTTTTTCCATTCCAGTAAAGCAGCGTAGGCTTTTGAATCGCGGTCATCCGGCAGATAGCCCTGGATGATCTTACGCAAGTGAAAATCGTTTGCCAGCTGAAAAGTCAGAACGGGATCAAAAAGTTCTTTCTTCTTTACCTCTTCAATGTATTGACGTGGGGTTAATTTTTTAGCATAGTTTTTATATCCGGGAATACGGCCACCCACAATGATTGCACGAAGATTCAACTTTTCGCATAGTTCTTTACGCGCGTCATACAAACGTCGGCCGAGACGCATCCCTCTGAATTCAGGATGAACAAAGATATCTATTCCATAGAGCGTATCCCCTTCCGGATCGTGGTTGCTCAATAAACCATCGCCGGTGATTTGCTGGTACGTATGCTTATCGCCATAATTAGCATAATTCACAATCAAACTAAAAGCAGCTGCTATTACTTTCCCGTTATCTTCAATACAAATCTGTCCTTCGGGAAAATAATTCAAGTGTGAGCGTAACTCTTTTTTCGTCCACGGACCGCCGATGTCCGCATATACGAATTCCATAATCTCACAAATATCATCGTAATCACTTAACTTGATATTTCTGATTTTTAATTTGTGTACACTGGAGCCTACTTCGGTTTCCTTATTCTTTGCCATAGAAATTTTATTCAACAATACATCCTTATGTATTCGAAGTTACGTATCTTAATTCGAAGTAAAAACCGTAAAAATTAATTATTCATACAGAACGGACGTTTTCCTCCGGAATCAGTGTATAAGAAGGCTAAAAACGAAGTCCGTCCGGGCTTGAAATACAGGTTACTTTTATCAAATAACAATGAATTAACATACCATAAACAATTTTATATTGTATTGCGTTTAGTAATAAACAATTGCATGAAAAGAACCTATACATGTATCACTTTCTTCAGCTACCCGCTCATACTTTTACTTCTTAGCTTGAGTACGGCCTATGCACAGAAAAATTCTCCAAAAGCAGATTTTGAAGCTGATATTTTATTAGTAAAAGTGAAAGCTGAATATAGAGATTTCTTCACCGACACAGCTGCAGTTCACCTGCTTCAGAACTTTATTTCGCCGGTGAAAATAATCTCAGCAAAAAAAACATATCCAAATTGTACACCACCAACGGAAGCAGATCATGTAGACCTTACGCGTGTTTATACCGTAGGTTTTTCAGGCATTGAAAAAAAGGATCTTGCCAACTTATCAAGGCTGATCCAGGGTTATGGCTATTTTGATTATGTAGAATTGAAATACATTCAAACGCAGCATGCAGCATTTTACCCCAACGATCCGGGCATCGCTGCTGGTTATCAGAATTATTTAGGTAGAATGAAAGCCTATGAGGCATGGGCCATAGAAAAAGGAGACCCCAATCTTGTCATTGGAATTATTGATACCGGAGTTGATTATACACACGAAGATATTACCGCAAACATTGCCTTTAACCTTGCTGACCCGATCAATGGCATTGATGATGACAACGATGGTTATGTTGATAATTACCAGGGCTGGGACATGGCAGGGAATGATAATGATCCGAACGTATATTATCCGGCTTTCCATGGCGCCATTGTAGCCGGCATTGCCGGAGCTACTGTAAACAATGGCTTAGGGCATGCAGGTATTGCATTCAATTCAAAAATATTACCGGTTAAAACATCTGTCGATGGAACTACTGGTGCTATTGTAGCGGGTTATGAAGGAATAACCTATGCAGCAGATCATGGCTGTAAAGTAATCAACTTATCCTGGGGCGGAACAAATAACTATTCTCCCGCTGATCAGGATGTGATTGATTATGCGGCTATCAATAAAGATGTCCTGATCGTTGCAGCAGCCGGAAACACAGATGAAGAAGCCAATTATTACCCGGCCGCTTATGACCATGTATTATCTGTAATCGCTATGGATACAATATTTTCAGCCTCCGCCAATCAATATATTGACGTGCGCGCCAATTTTACAAACTGGGGTTGCTGCTATAAAGCAACTTACGCACACTCAGTCGATATAGGTGCCCAGGGCATGAGTTTGTACAGCATACGCCCTGGCAATAATTATACCTGGGAAGATGGCTCATCTGCGGCCGCGCCTCTTGTAGCCGGTGCAGCGGCCATTGTTCGTTCACACTTCCCAAACATCTCTGCGTTACAGGCTGCCGAATTACTACGTGTAACCGCCGATGTTACAGATACCTTTCCTGAGAATGCTCCATACAAAGAAAAAATGGGCAAAGGCAGAATTAATCTTTATAAAGCACTGACCGATACAAAATCTCCAGCCATCCGCTATAAAAATTTAGTTGCTGTTTCTCAATTCAACAGTACAAACTTATTTGATGGCGATACAGTATCTATTAAAGCAGACTTCTTTAACTACCTCCGGCCGGCAGCAAACCTGATTGTCGACATTTCTTCCGCTTCTCCTGACCTCGCTATCGTTGTAAATTCCAGCACACTCGGCTTCATCGACAGCCTGAAATCGAAATCAAATGCAGCATCGCCGCTGAAACTTGTTATTAAAAGCTCACAGATCAATCAACAGATTGAATGTAGATTGGGTTATACAGATCCTGCTACAGGCTATACCGATTATCAATACTTTTTTATAAATATCAATCCACAGTATACAGATATCTATACAGATAACGTACGCACAACCATTACATCAAACGGACGTGTAGGATACCAGGATCTTGCCAGTACCATCGGTTCAGGTTTTCAAAAAAACGGAATGAATATTTTATATGAAGATGGTTTAATGATTGCCCAGGCGAGCAATAAAGTATCAGACTGTGTACGTGCAAACCCTAACGGATACAGCAACCTGGATTTTGCAACTCTATCTATTCCTTCTTATGCGGAAAGCAAAATCAAATACCTTGAAACAGTTTCATCCTTTAACGATGCCTCTCCTACCAATACCTACGTACAAGGCATTGAATGTATTCAGCGTTCCTATACATTCAATACAACAGATCTGAAAAATGCTGTTTTTCTGGAATATAAAATTATCAATCATTCAGCAGCAGATATTGATTCTATTTATGTAGGACATTTTATTGACTGGGATATTCTGAACTATAACCAAAACCGCACTGGCTTTGATGTTGATACCCGTTTAGGCTATGCCTATGATATCTCTTCGCCTAATTTATTCGCGGGTGTTAGTCTGCTCACCGACCAGGAATATAATTATTATGCCATGGACAATTCATCGGTAGGCGGAACCAATATCAATCCCAATGATGGTTTTATCGATGCAGAAAAATTCATGGCGCTGTCCAGCAAACTGGGCCGCGACGTTGCCGGTGGCAACAGCGGCGGCAATGACATTTCAATGACCTTAGGCGGACGGATCAATCACTTAAAACAAGGTGATACCGTAGTCATCGCGTTTGCGTTGATGGCAGAAAGCCAATTGCTGAACCTAAAAACACTGGCTGCGGCTGCAAAAGCAAAATTCATTGAGATCCATACCGGGCCGACACCGGCTGCCGATTCTTATAAACTATGTACCAATGCTACTGTTGACTTAAACATTCAACCTACCCCGGGAAACATCTTTAACTTTTATACAACAGATCCGGCAACAAATGCTTCACCTGTAAGCCAGGGTAAATCTTATACGTTAACCAATGTTTCTGCAGCTGATACCATTTACATCAGCAACGTAGATTCACTTTATGAGTCTGCAGCAACCAAGTATATTATCACTTCGGGTGAAGCTCCGGTTTCAGAGTTCAGCATGTCGGCCCAACCAGCTTTAAATCCATCAGCCTTTACCAACGAGAGTATCCGGTATCAATCATTGCTCTGGAATTTTGGAGACGGCGCAACTTCAACCGACGAAAATCCGGAACATATCTATACACTCGCAGGCACTTATACTGTGACATTAAAAGCAAGTGATAACCTGGCATGTATAGATTCACTCAAACAAACGATTGTAATCGGCGACCCGCTGGATGTTGTCAAAGGCAATACGTCGGGCATACAGGTATATCCCAATCCAGTCGGAGACTTTTTATTTATTGATTTAAAAACAACAACCAAAAATTCTGCAGATATCGCTATCTTTAATGCGCTTGGACAATTAACCAAAAACGAAAACGTGATACTTTCAAATTCCATTTTGCAGCTTAATGTATCAGACCTTTCCTCGGGTTTGTATTTTATTGAATTAAAAGATACAGGCACCTTACTGCGTTTTGTAAAATAACTTCTTTTCTCTAAAATGAATCAACAGATTTTCGCAGAGATCATCACCATAGGTGATGAAATCTTATATGGTCAGATTACAGACACCAATTCACAATGGATCAGTGCTGAGCTGGATAAGCTTGGCATTAAAATACGGCAGAAATCGTCCGTAAGTGATCAGGCAGATGAAATTCTGCGTATTTTTTCAGAAGCCAGTAAGCGCGCGCATCTGATTATTATCACCGGCGGCTTAGGTCCTACCAATGATGATGTCACCAAAAAAACATTGTGTACCTATTTCAATACTCAACTTGTTTGGAATGAAGCTGTACTCGCTCACCTTGAAAGCCTTTTCTTTATAAGAGGCAGAACACTAAGCGAACTCAACAAACAACAGGCTCTTGTTCCTGCTAACTGTGAGGTATTGATGAACAAGAACGGTACTGCACCAGGCATGTGGTTCAACGTTAATAACGTTGTATACATTTCATTACCCGGTGTGCCTTTTGAAATGAAACACATACTGAAAGATTTCGGTTTTGATAAAATAAAACAACATTTCAAAACACCGGTCATTGCGCATCGCATGATCAAAACCATTGGCATTGGTGAATCAACACTTTCAGAAATCATTGCCGGATGGGAAGCAGCATTACCGGCCCACATGTCCCTTGCTTACTTACCATCTGCCGGAGAAGTACGCTTAAGGATAACAGGTACAGGTGAAAATCAGGAGCAATTGAATGCAGAAATTCAGCATGAAATTGATCAGGTGCTTCCTCTTATCTCCGCCCATGTATATGGCTTTGATGATGATACACTGGAATACGCTGTTGGACAATTATTAAAAAAGAATAATAAAACCATTGCCACAGCAGAGAGTTGTACAGGCGGTTATCTGGCTCACCTGTTAACATCTGTACCCGGATCATCTGCTTATTATCATGGATCTGTTATTGCCTATCAGAACAAGATAAAAACCGAACTGCTGGATGTTCCTTCAGGCATTCTAACCACCTATGGAGCCGTTAGTGAGCAAACCGTTGAGCGGATGGCCAAAGAAGTACGATTAAAACTCGGCACTTCCATTGGTGTTGCCGCAAGTGGTATTGCAGGACCCGATGGCGGAACAGATGAAAAACCCGTTGGTACCATCTGGATCGCTTATGCAGATGAACACAAAGTGGTCACCAGAAAACTTCAGCTTTCTGCTCTGCGCGAAAACAATATCCGGATGACTGCATTGGCAATCTTAAATCTGGTACGGAATCAATTAAATAATTCCTGATTTTTATATAAAACCTTGTTATTAAAACATTTATACACACAGAAGGTTTCACTAAAAAGGATGTGACTTAATAAAAAAAGCGTATTTTTGTATTTAGTATAAAATAAAAAAATTCCGTCATTCATGGCCTTGGTAGAATTGGTAATGCCCAAAATGGGAGAAAGCGTAATGGAAGGTACGATTTTGAATTGGTTGAAGAAACCAGGAGATCGTATTCAACAAGATGAATCTGTGCTGGAAGTGGCTACTGATAAGGTAGACACGGAGGTACCATCACCTTTCAATGGAATTTTAAAAGAGATCCGCGCAACACAGGGACAAGTCGTGCAAGTAGGTTCAGCTATTGCGATTATTGAAACTGATGTAGCACAGGCGGCTGTTTCAGAACCTGTAGTTCCTGCAGTAACTCCACAAACAACTGCTGCTCCTGTTCAGCAAACAGCACCGGTTCAAAAAACACCGGTTGAGTATACTGCACCTGCTCATACTTCCCCTCACCAAGGCAGTTCTAAAAACGGTAGATTCTATTCCCCTTTGGTATTAAATATTGCCCGCCAGGAAAATATTTCCCTCGCTGAAGTTGAAACCATTGCCGGCACCGGTAAAGATGGCAGAGTAACTAAAAATGACCTGTTCGATTATATACAAGCTAAGAAAGACGGTAAGATTGCGCCGGCTAAACAAGAACAACCAGTAATAGAACAAGCGCCGCAAGAAGATAAAAAGGCTGCTGCAACAGAGCCTGCTTACGTTTCCAAGCCAGCTGCCTCTCATGGAGGTAATGTTGAGATCATTCAGATGGATCGTATGCGTAAAATGATTGCGGACCGCATGGTTGAATCCAAACGCATTTCTCCTCACGTTACTTCTTTTGTAGAAGCAGATGTAACCAATATTGTTTACTGGAGAAACAGATGGAAAAATGATTTTATGGAACATGAAAATGTTGCCTTAACCTTCACTCCTATTTTCATCGAAGCGGTTGTAAAAGCAATCAAAGATTATCCAATGGTAAACATATCCATTGAAGACGATAAGATCATTGTTAAAAAAGATATCAATATCGGAATTGCTGTAGCCTTACCAAGCGGCAATCTGATTGTTCCGGTTATAAAAAATGCAGACCAGTTGAACATTGTTGGTTTGACAAAAAAAGTAAACGATCTGGCGAAACGCGCACGCCAGAACAAACTTACTGCCGATGATCTTTCCGGCGGTACATACACAGTTTCCAACGTTGGGTCTTTTGGTAATTTAATGGGCACTCCTATTATTGTACAACCACAAGCTGCAATTCTGGCTTTAGGTGCAGTAGTGAAAAAACCTGCCGTAATTGAAACACCGCAAGGCGACACACTTGGTATCCGTCATATGATGTTCCTTTCACATTCTTATGACCACCGGGTAATTGATGGCTCTTTAGGTGGCATGTTCGTACGCAGAGTAGCCGATTACCTGGAAAACTTTGATGTAAACAGAAAAATATTTGTGTAAATAACACACAAACAAGAGTAGTAATTTTTAAATCATATACATATGCATCCGGATATTGAAAAAGCCCTTGTCACACCTACTGACTTTAAGAGTGGGAATTACTTTAATAAAAGCTGGACAGTTTTTTGGCAAGCCCCTTGGTATTTTGTAGGCGCTCTTATTGTATGGGGCCTTATCAGTGGAGCTTTACGTTTTATTCCCTTTGTAGGTGATATAGCATCGATGTTGATATACCCTATTCAATTAGCAGGTATTTACATTGCTGTTAGAAAATTACTTAACAATCAACCGATTGAATTTGATGATTTTTTTAAAGGATTTCAATTTGGAGGAAAATTAATCCTTCCTTACATTTTGCATGTCATTATGATCATCATAGGTTGTGTATTGCTTGTACTACCTGGTATTTACCTGGCAGTCGCATATACATTCGTAATTCCATTAGCTCTTTTTTATGAAGAAGATGCATGGAGTTTATTAGAAGCCAGCAGAAAAATTGTTTCCAAAAAGTGGTGGTCATTTTTAGGCTTTTTCTTTCTGATACTTTTATTTAACCTGGCTGGCCTATTATGCTTAGGTGTGGGCTTATTAGTGACCATTCCGGTTACAATGATCACAACGTATATTATTTTTGAAGATTTTCTAAAGCCCGGTACAGGAGAAGGATTTACTACAAACTCTGGCCTTTTAGACAGCGATATATAATATCTGATTGAATTGAATTTATGAAATAAAAAAGTCCCGCCTAAAGCGGGACTTTTTTATTTCATAAATTCGTTCTTTCTTTAATTTACATTTCCCAGAATCTGCAGCCAGCCTTTGAATTCTTCTCCGCCACAACCGGTCTTCACATAATAGAAATACATGCCATCTTCTGTGCTCTCCCCTTTCCAGGTTCCATCATAGTTGTTTGCCTGATATACTCGCGTTCCCCAACGGTTGTATACCTCAACATAAGAACCTGACGGGAACATTTTATTGTTGTAATTATCAACCTCTACAATCTTAAACTCATCATTCATGCCGTCTTTATTAGGTGTAATCAGATTCGGCACCAACAACTTCTGTTTTTCCAGGGCTGAAATAAGAATGGTATCGGCAAATGTTTTACAACCCGTTTTTACTTTATCTTCCACATACACATAATATGTTGTAAGTATAGAAGCAGGTGTAATGTTCAGAGAATTTACAGTTGTATTTATCGTATCATTCGTAGCAGCATTCAACCAGTGGTATATATATTTTCCTGAACCGCCTGTTACGTTTACTTCTACTGTTCTGGCCACCCCTACACACATGGTGTCTTTAGGCGTTTGAAGAGAACCTATTTTAAAGCCGGGTACGCCTGCATGCACTTTTATAGTATCCATACGGTCATCGCCGCATTCACCAGAGACTTTATATACAAACTTGTATTCATGTCCATCCACCAATCCGGAGATACGTACATACGATGAGTCTGCTTTTGTGTCAAATTTCAAACCGGCATCATACAATGACCAGCTGCCCTTGCCAAATAATGGAGAAGTCGCAAGCAGTTCAACATAATTATTACACACAACCAGATCAATGCCTAAATCTACAGCTGAATTGAATGGTCGTGCTGTGATTGAAAATGCTTTAGCAATGTTTGATACACACCCTTCATTTGTTTTAAATAACACACTATACGAATCCGGAGTTGTGAGATCAATGGTATTTGAAACACCTAATGACTGGGTTCCCTCGAACCATTCAAACGTTCCGGAATAACCGGTTACGCTTGCATTCATGGTAACCGTTTCACCCGGACAAATATTGGTATTGCCAGTTGCGGTAACAACTGGTTGTGGAGGAATCGGATTTACAATCACGTCCACCGACGCTGATCCGGTAGCCGGACAACCTGAAGCAGATTTATAAGTTACGGTATAAGTGCCTGCCGCGTTTACGGTAAGGGGATTGATGTTCGAACCATTCGACCAGCTATAAATGCCGCCAGTAAATCCAGGACTTGAAGCTGTAAGCATTACAGATCCGCCCTCGCAGAATGCCAACGGCCCATCTGCTTCAATGGTTGGTTGAGGCGGAATCGGATTTACCGTTACTGTTGTTGAAGCGGACGTCGGTGCTATACAATTGGCTGTTGATGTATATGTAACGGTATAAGAACCGGAAGTTGTTACAACCAAAGGATTGTCTGTTGAACCCGTTGACCAGGTATACGTGCCAGCCGTAAAGCCTGCTGCAGCCGCAGTTAAACTTACAGAACCGCCATCACAGAATATTAGAGGACCACCAGCAGTGATTGTAGGTTGCGGCGGAATTGGATTAACCGTTACTGTTGTTGCCGCAGAAACCAGTGCTGTACAGTTATCGGCAGATTTATAAGTAACCGTATAATTTCCGGATGTTGTTACAAGCAATGGATTATCTGTCGAACCATTCGACCAGGTATAAGTACCACCCGTAAAGCCTGCTGCTTCGGCAGTCAGATTTACCGAACCACCATCACAGAAAATCAAAGAGCCATCAGCCGTGATCGTTGGTTGCGGAGGAATCGGATTCACCGTTACCGTTTTGGATGCAGATACAGGGGCAGTACAGCTTGCAGTCGATACATATGTTACCGTATAAGAACCGGAAGTTGTTACTACTAATGGATTACTTGTTGAGCCGGTCGACCAGGTATAGGTACCACCGCTAAAGCCAGCTGTTGACGCGGTTAAACTTACTGAACCACCATTGCAGAAGATTAAAGGACCACCGGCAGTGATTGTTGGCTGTGGTGGGATTGGATTTACCGTTACTTTCGTTACAGCGGACGTTGGTGCTGTACACTGATCATCGGATTGGTATGTAACCGTATAAGAGCCTGTGGTGGAATCGGATTCACTGTTACCGTTGTTGATGCAGAAACAGGTGCTGTACAATTGGATGAAGATTTGTAAGTAACCGTATATGTACCACTTGTTGTTACAACCAGCGGATTATTTGTTGAACCATTTGACCAAGTATAAGTACCTCCGGTAAAGCCCGCTGTTGCTGCGGTTAAACTTACCGAGCCACCATCGCAGAATGTTAACGGACCACTTGCATTAACCGTTGGTTGCGGCGGGATTGGATTCACTGTTACCGTTGTGGATGCAGAAACAGGTGCTGTACAATTGGCTGTTGATGTATATGTAACGGTATAAGAACCGGAAGTTGTTACAACCAGCGGATTATTTGTTGAACCATTTGACCAGGTATAAGTACCTCCGGTAAAGCCCGCTGTTGCTGCGGTTAAACTTACCGAACCACCATCGCAGAATGTTAACGCACCGCTAGCTGTAATCGTA
>JAGKWN010000166.1 GCA_021151805.1 Cytophagaceae bacterium
AGGAAAAATTGTACCTCATTCATGATAATCAAATGTATATATATTCTATGTCGGAAAATAAAGTTATTGATGACATAGCATTAACGGAAAAAGCACGAATCGCACAAGTTTTTGATAAACAACAAGTACTTCTAAGCTATGCGTACGACAAACCCAACACTATAACCTGTTGGAAATTTTAATAATTTTTTAACTGATCTCAAATACAAGATCTCTCCTATTTTTTCAGCATTTCAGCTTACCGTGTTACTCATTTATACCGGTTAAAAAAGCAAACCACCTTTCATCCGCCAAAACCTACCGTTAACTAAATACGCCCAGATAAGTGAACGTATTGTAGTAAGTTTGCTTATAAAATCCGGCATGGCCACTATACATTTATGAGACATATGAATTCTATTTTTAAGCTAGCCCTCACCACTATCATTGGTTTCTTTTCTGTTACAAGTCATGGACAGGAAGTCAGTACATTTGCAGGACTGGGTAATGATGCCGATGGCCCTGCAGAGCAGTCTACTTTTTCCGCCCCCAATGACGTAGTCTTAGACGCTGAGGGAAATCTGTATGTTGCTGACTGGGGCAATAACAAAATCAGAAAAATTACTCCCCAAGGTGTGGTTAGTACCCTGGCTGGCAATGGCACCCGCGGCAATCTTGATGCAATAGGTACTGATGCCACCTTTGATAGTCCTAAGGGAATAACAATTGACGCAGCCGGAAACTTATTTGTAGCTGAATATGGCGGCAGGAAAATAAGAAAAGTAACCCCCCAGGGAGTTGTGACAACTATAGCCAGTAGCCCTCATATTGGTCCACAAATATTTTATAACTCTATTGACCTGGTTGTAGATAATTCGGGAAATATATACGTAACAAACATGGCTGTTGTGACTAAAACTACGCCGGATGGACAGACCAGTATATTTGCAGGTGCCGGGTATGGCTTTCAGGATGGACCGGGTAATACGGCTAAGTTCAAAGATCTTGCAGGGATAACCTTTGGTGCTGATGGTAATCTATATGTAGCAGATAATGGCAATCATAGAATCCGTAAAATCACGCTGCAAGGCGAGGTGAGTACTTTTGCAGGTTCTGTTTCCGGTTCCCAAAATGGAGATTTAAGTGTTGCCACATTCAGCAGACCCTATGGTATAACTACTGATAAAGATGGTAACATGTATGTAAGCGAAGAAAACAATATTGATATTCGTAAAATTTCAATAACCGGACAAGTAAGTAAATACTCAGGTGTAGTTGGTAGCTTCGGTTCGGCAGATGGTCCTGCCGACCAGGTTGGTTTTAATTATCCGCATGGTCTGGTGACAGATAATGCCGGCAATGTATTTGTAGCCGACCAGGGTAATAATAAAATACGTAAAATTTCAACGGAACGAATCGTAAGTACTGTTGCTGGCTTAGTCCAGATTGATTATGCAACGGATGTAGATGGAATCAGCACATTGGCCAGATTCAGGAACCCTACAGGCGCGGCTGTTGATGCTATGGGCAATGTATATATAGCAGATAAAACCACAGTTCGCAAAATTACTCCTGAGGGGATAGTAAGTACATTGGCTGGCAATAAAAATATAGGCAGCCAAGATGGAACCGGTGCAAATGCCCGGTTTTATGAAGCAACCGGTATTGCTGTTGATGCTGAAGGAAATGTATTTGTTTCCGATATTGGAAATCATAACATCCGTAAAATCACTACTGCTGGGGTAGTAACCACCATTGCAGGTTCTTCAGGCAATTCAGGCTACACAGATGGTAATGGTCCGAATGCATTATTTAGGAAGCCTTCGGCGTTGGTTCTGGATGCTGCAGGCAATTTGTATGTTACAGATCAAATGAATTATTGCATCCGTAAAATTACGCCTAATGGAGATGTAACTACATTTGCCGGAACAAACACATCCGGGTACCAGGATGCAAATGGAACAGATGCCCGCTTTGATGCATGTACCGGTATTGCTATTGATAAAGCAGAAAATCTTTACGTGGTTAGTGGTAACAGAATACGAAAAATTACTCCACAAGGCGAGGTAAGCACCTTTGCAGGAAACGCGTTCCAGGGCTCAGCCAATGGTGTCGGTGCAAATGCTACTTTCAGTTCTCCCTACGGCATTTGCATAGATGCATCCGGTAATCTATATGTATCACAGGTAGGAGGAGACAATAATTTAATTCGAAAGATTACCCCTCAGGCCGTGGTTACAACGCTGGCTGGTACAGGTCAGGAAGGTTCAATCAATGGTCCGGGTGCTACTGCACGTTTTTATTACCCTACCGGAATAGCTGTAGATAAAGACTACAACATCTACATATCCGATCAATACAATTATATCATACGCAAAATTACCCTGCACAACGAAATCAAAGTACTGCACGACAATAATGAATTGATATCCGGATCGTCTGAAGTAGATTTTGGAACGGTAGAAGTTGGTAAATCGACTGCATTCACATTCAATATTGAGAATGCAACGGGTGCATTAAAGCCGGTGATGTTGTTGGGAGATCCGGTCATTACAATAAGCAGCAACGATTTTATTATAGAACAAACGAACATCAATAATACTGTTGAAGCAGGTGCTCCTGTAACGTTCACCATAAGCTTCAAGCCAGGGACTGTTGGCGATAAAAATGCCACAGTCACTATTATAAATAACGATCTGGATGAAAGCAACTATACCTTCGAAATTGTAGGAGTTGCCTCCGCTCCTACTGTCACAACAGGCATTGCTGATTCTAAATCATCTGCGGTCATTTGTTATCCGAATCCTGCAAGCAGCCAGATAACTTTAAACAGTCCGAAAGAATTGGTGCTGGAGATATATACATCATCGGGCATTAAGCTGATTACACAGCAAATGATGAAAGGAGAAAATCTTGTGAACATTGAAAATCTTCCTGCAGGTTTATATTTCTTCGATATGCCATCTATTAACCAAAGCATAAAGGTTATAAAAGATTAAATGCTATTTTTTTGAATTTGATGTCGTTCTGGATGCCGCTCCCGATAGTTATCGAAGTGACATCCGGAACGACATCGTTTTTTGTACTACTTTAATACAGTGTCTGGTTTTACAACAGTCTAATGTATTGGTATTTGAAATATCGCAAAAGTATTAAACCCTCAGCTACCTGCATCATTTTTTTATTGGTCCAGATCCATAAATATTATTAAATTAGATAGGTATATGAAGTTCATCTGAAACCAATGATATTATGGATCAGTATCCAAGAAATTATCTTTACAGGCGAATAGTTCAATCCAAACTATTTATAGATACGCATTATGCAGACGCAATTGATATTGATAATATTTCAAATGAAGCGTACTTTTCAAAGTTCCACTTCATCCGTATTTTCAAGGAAATCTATGAAAAGACTCCACACCAATATCTCATTACTGTGCGCATAAACCACGCGATCACATTTTTAAAAGAAGGACTATCAGTTTCAGAAGTATGTTCTTCTGTAGGCTTCGAAAGCCTTACTTCATTCAGCACTTTATTCAAACGTACCGTTGGGGTTTCCCCTTCTAACTTTTTATTGCAGGAACAACAAAGAAAACAACAGGTAGCCGAGAAACCATTATCTTACATTCCGGGTTGTTTTGCGTTTAAACAAGAGTGGACAAAAGATAGCAATTTTGAAGAAGTATCTTTTGCATCATTAACCGACCTTTGAGTCACTACAACCATTAAAGACCCAAAAGTATGATCAAGAGATTAACCCACATGTGTGTATATGTACTCAACCAGGAAAGTGCATTTGATTTTTATGTAAACAAGCTTGGCTTTAAGGTGCATACCGATGCACCCATGGGGTCCGATAACCGCTGGTTAACTGTTACTCCGCCCGAACAGCCTGAACTCGAAATAACCTTGTTTCTTGTAAAAGAAGGCCCGATGTTTACTAAAGAAACCGTTCAAATGATGACACAGCTTATCAAGAACGGAACCTTCGGTCCGGGTGTATTTGAGTGCTCAGATATTTATGCTACTTACGAAGAATTAAAAAGTAAAGGAGTTGAATTTAAAAAAGCTCCTAAAGAAGAGTTTTATGGCATTGAAGCTTTGTTCAGAGATGACTCAGGAAATTGGTTTTCATTAGGACAAAAAAAGAAATCGTAATCATGAAATCAATTTTTGATGCTGCAACAAGAGAAGAATTGATTCAGCGTATACACACCATACAAGCAGACACAAAGGCCCTTTGGGGTAAAATGAATGCCTTCCAGATGGCTAGCCATTGCACGCACTGGAATGAAATGATCTTAGGCAGACTCATTGTTAAACGCATGTTCCTTGGCCGCTTATTCGGCAAAATGGCCCTCAAAGGTGTTTTAAAAAACGATGCTCCCTTAACCAAAAATACACCTACCAGCCCGGAGTTAATCATTACTGAAAAAAGTGGTAACATTGATATGCAAAAAAAAGAATGGATCGATACGATTAAAGAATATGAACATTTTACCAATACAGATTTTCTTCATCCATTCTTCGGAACAATGACTAAAGAACAAATCGGTTTGTTTGTATATAAACATACTGATCATCATTTGCGGCAATTTGGTGCTTAAATCATTCTTTTTTTCACATATCAAGGCTCGTCCTGCACGAACCTTGGTTCTTTAAATTATTACCAGATCAATAACAACATATGTTTATACATAAAGGAAATACGAGAACCCTAACACACAATTTAAGAGTTGCTTCTTTATTATCTTTTGTGGCTGGCATTGTAAATGTGGCAGGCTTTTTAGCTGTTCAAAAACTAACCACAAATGTCACAGGTCATTTTGCATTCTTTGTAGATGAAATTTTCAAACTAAATTTCTGGGAAGGATTAAATTACTTTTTATATATTTTATTTTTCTTTTTAGGTTCATTTTGCTCCAACCTTTTGATTGAAATTATTTCCAGAATGAATGACAAATGGACTTATAAAATTCCGATTATTATTGAAAGTATAATTTTGACCTCTGTAGCGCTATCCGGACATATATTAATCGTAAAAGCACCAAACATATTAGCCTATGCTTTGTTGTTTGCTATGGGCCTGCAAAATTCATTGGTTACAACTATATCGAATGCAACAGTGCGAACAACACACTTAACTGGCTTATTCACCGATCTGGGTATTGAACTATCACAACTGTTATTTTATAAGTTAAAAGACCAACGCCAAAAACTCTATTCATCCATAAAGCTTCGCATGACCATTATTAGTTTTTTCTTTTTGGGCGGACTTTCAGGTGGAATATTTTATTCTACCATTCATCTGTATGTACTGATTGGTGCAGCTTCCTTGCTATTGACCGGACTTATTTACGACGGCATCATAAACAAAATCACTGCATCAAACAAACAATCTTTACCGGATGCTGAAATACAAAACGGCAAGGATGAATTGAAAGCACAATAAAATATATTTCATTATGGGATGGAAAACTTCATTGATGATCATTTCAAACCCTCCACAAATAAGCGATCAGGAGCTTTTAAAGATCCTAGGCATTAATGGTGCTTCTAAAAAAACAGATGTTTCGTTTGAAGATACCATTGGCCTTTATACAAGTAAAGTATGCATTGGCACCTATAATGATAACCTGATTATTTATGAATGGCTATTCCGGAAACGGTTATCCAGAACAATGAAACAGCGATAGAACAAAAACTAATCACTCAATTTCCCAACAGTGAAATTTGTTTCCTGGTATTAATCAGTACGCTTAATTTCTGGGGATATAAGATTATTGACAATGGGAAAGTGATCCGCCACAGAGCCGGTGACGGACAAGGTAATGGCACATACATCGACTTTGGTGCTCCACTGGAAGAAGAAAAAGCCTTGCTCGCGCAATCAACCGTTGACGCTGCAGGAATCCGTACATATACTTTCGAGAGCGATCCGGATGAAATTTATACAGAAGAGCAGGTTGGAGAAGAATTTGTATTTAACATCTGCCAAAAGTATTTAGGTGCGCCGCTAGACCAGGCAGACGAATTCCTGAATGAAATCAAATTCACCTGTTATCAGAAAAAATCGTGGTGGGAATTCTGGAAATAACTGATACTAAAATTTCATTCAGTTATAATCTTTAATCAATTCAATTT
>JAGKWN010000167.1 GCA_021151805.1 Cytophagaceae bacterium
CTCTACGGTATAGGAACCGGCTGCTGTTGCCGTATACGTTTGTGCTGTACCAACCTGCGCAGTTCCGTTCAACCATTTATAAGACGCACCTGCACTTGCAGTTAATACAACATTTCCGCCTTCACAGAAAGAAGATGCTGGCGACGTGATCGTTGCTGATGGTAATGCATTGACCGTAATAACTTTTGCTGCGGAGGTTCCTTTACAGCCACTCGCATTGGTAACCTCTACGGTATAGGAACCGGCTGCTGTTGCCGTATACGTTTGTGTTGTACCAACCTGCGCAGTTCCGTTCAACCATTTATAAGACGCACCTGCACTTGCCGTTAATACAACATTTCCGCCTTCACAGAAAGAAGTTGATGGCGACGTGATCGTTGCTGATGGTAATCCATTGACCGTAATAACTTTTACAGCAGAGTTTGCTTTACAGCCACTCGCGTTGGTAACCTCTACGGCATAGGAACCGGCTGCTGTTGCCGTATACGTTTGTGCTGTACCAACCTGCGCAGTTCCGTTCAACCATTTATAGGAACTGCCTGCACTTGCAGTTAATACAACATTTCCACCTTCACAGAAAGAAGTGGTTGCAGATGTAATCGTTGCTGTTGGTAATGCATTGACCGTAATAACTTTTACAGCAGAGGTTGCTTTACAGCCACTCGCGTTGGTAACCTCTACGGTATAGGAACCGGCTGCTGTTGCCGTATACGTTTGTGCTGTACCAACCTGCGCAGTTCCGTTCAACCATTTATAAGACGCACCTTCAATGGTATTCCAGGTATCCCAACCACCGGTAGACGGAATGACTACGCGGTCAATAACGGCAGTCCCATCCAGCAATACCGACAGCTTTCCACCGAAACCTGCAACTCTGACAGCAAGCGCATAGTTTGCCGAAGCATTCGCCTGAACCGTATAGTTCATCCATTCATTGTCTTCTGCCCATCCTACAACAGCTGTTTGTTCTGCCGTTGAATATTGCAGATCAACCCCATCGTTACGGAAATACCAACCCGTGTTCCATGCTGTGTAGTCACCGCCGGCAGAGCCATACTGTGTTGTCTGGAATACGACATCACTATAGGTCATTCCGTTTTTACCTTCATCATACTGCGCTGCTTTTATTCGTGCAGGCAACGTTACCGTGCTGAATGGTTTTGTTTTATTCACATCATTCGCAAACAATGCAAACAAATACCCCTGGTTGATGCTGCAATTCGCCAGCTTCACATTTTCTACCATTTCATCCAGTACCGCCTGACCAATGGCTGCCGATGGTTTTGTACCACCATTGAGATAAGCAGCCAATGCAGACCAGTTTGTTGGTTCTTTAAATGCTACCGCTCCTGATACACTTGCCATTTTTTTATAAGGCCAGACCGCCCAGCCAATGTTATGTTTATTCATCAGCTCAACCGTATTGCGGATCCAATGATTGGAGTTCTCTCCAAACTCACCCATCCAGATCGGAACATTCTGTGAATCGCGGATCTGAAAGACAAAATCAAGTGAGCCATCGGTTACATCATTCCAGTATTTATGAAAACTATAAACCATGTTATTGTCCCACTTCGGTGTGAGCCCTGTGTAATCGTTGGCATAACTATTCCCTTCAATGAATACAATGTGATTCTGATCATAGGTACGGATCGCAGCTGTGATATCTTTCATCAGGTTCATCAGCAAGGTATTGTTCTGTATTGTCCAGTTTGTTTCATTGATCAGATCGTAGCCGCCTACAGTAGGTTCATTCGCATACCGCCGGGCAAATTCTTTCCAGAGTGCAATGGTTAATGCACGGTTCTGCGCACTTGTATATGTACTGCCGGCAACATCTTCCCATAAAGAAGACTGCCCGGCAATGTAATCGCTGATATCACCGCTGTTTTGCCCGCCGGGTGCGGCATGGAGATCCAGTATTACATAAATGTTATTTGCTTTACACCAGGAAATAATCTGATCGACTGCCGTGAATCCGCTTTCAATAAATGTACCCGTACCTTGCTGCACGAATAAATTATAATGCATCGGCAAACGAATCGAGTTAAAGCCCCATTTAGCAATACTGTCAATATCTGACTTCGTTAAAAAATTCGATTTATACGCGTCATAGAATTTTTCCATATTGGTTGTGCCAACTACATCCGCAATTTTCTGTTTCATCACATGCTGATAGCCTGAACCCAGGTTGAGCATGTACCCTTCCTGAATCATATAGTTTCCAATGTTGACGGCACGCAGCTGAACATTGCCGGCATTGTTCACAATATTCTTGCCGCTGGTATGCAGGTAATCAACATTACCGGCAACATGTTCGGCCACGTTTATATAATTCAAATTAAAAGCACCATCAGTAAAAAGGACTTTCAGTTTATGATTTCCCTGTGTAAGAGAAAGAGATTGTACGGTTGTGCTGGCCCATGTTTGCCAGCCGCCCGTTACAGGCAAATGCAGTGCAGAAGAAAGAACCGCTCCATCAACCAATACGGATAGCACACCACTGTTTGTTAAGCTTGCTGTACGGAAAAGAAAATCATACGAAGCTGTTTTAGTTACATTGATATCGTATTCAACCCAATCATTGGCATCAATGTAACCAATGTTTGACCCGCCGCCAGCATCTGTAGTCGCTTCCTGTTGTATGCCCAACATATTACTGTATGCTTCTGCTTCTATCTTACCAGGAACTGAAACCGGAACAGACGGTTGTTCACCATAACCACCAATGATCACTTTTACATTGGTAGGGAACGTGCACTGAATGGTCGATGATTGATCGCCTACATCATCGTAAGCAAACGCATACGTTTGTGATTGATAACTGACATCGGTGCTATGAAAGAAATTTACATACTGATTAAACGGCGCAACCTTGAAAAACCGGCTTGCATCTGCATTGTACTGCACTTCACCAACTGCGGCATTTGTATAAATGGCATGGCGGTTTATCGCTGCACAAACCTGCGCCTGGATCATGAGGTCTTCATCGTATTTAGCACTCGGCGCAGTGGCGTATGTTGTTGCCAGCGCACCTGCACCTTCAATAGCATCCTGTGTAGTAGGTTTTGTATAAATGGTCGCCTGGGAATTATCTGCCGGATCATAAAAATCAAAACGGTTACCAGTCACGCGTCCGCGCCACGTACCTCTGTCTCCGATGTTCAGCAGCAAGTCTTTGGTACTGTATGTAGACCAGATATCATCAATGTATGCAGCAAAATAATCTTTGTATGCACCGTTGGCTTTAAAGTCGGGAATTTTAGATGCCTGCTCAATGATCGGCTCTCCATCCATCGAATGCGTCTTCGTCACTTTACAACCATAAAAAGGTGCCTGCACTTTTGTTGTCCAGGAATTTAAAATGGTTTGATGTGAAACAACCTCACCGATTTTTTTATTTACGTTCGGTGCTGAACCATCATGCACACGGGCATTATACGATGCAGCATACGTTCCGCTGATCCCACCTGTATAGCCGGTTACTTCAAGCCCCATGGGATATTGATAGGAATCCACCCTACTCGTATTCGTCCATAAACCTGCATTCCCCCAGGTCAGTTCTACGAGTTCCCACCGGATGCCGTCATTCGGATCTGTTGGATTCTGGAGATCGGCACCGGCATAGTTGCCAGCCTGATGAAAATAAATATACATCGGCGATTTAAATGAGATCAGAATACGGCAACCAAAAAGTCCCTGCGGAATCTGAATGGTTTTATTCGGAATATCACTCAGCTTAAAAAACATAGCAGCGTATTTATTTTTACCATCGGGCGTATTACCCCACGCCGGACCGGGTACGGTATTGTCGCTATAACTCATCACCTTCAGCTGGCTTTGCGTCATATCCATCCAGACATCACCCATGCCCGGAAATTTTCCGACAAGACCTACATAAATTTCATTGTCAGCATATCGCGAACTGTTTTGAAACGTATAAGGTAATGTCTGCGCGAATGTCTTATTTAAAAACAAACACAGAATGATAAAAACCTGGGGAATTAATTTCAACTGTTTCATTTGTTCAGGGTTTAGTTTTTTTAAATAGTCTGTAGAAGTGTTTCATGTTAAACTTGAAGATATTGGTTAAGCAAATACCCGGATTTCTCAAAGGAGCGTATAAGCAATTACACTCCTTGAAAAAACAGCAAACCGGCGGTCAATCGGTCTCTTTCTTTTTTCTGAATGAATTTTATATTTTCAATAAAGTCATCCGGGTTATATGCCTTAAATGCCATTTTTACAATGGAATAATTATATTCTTTAAGGATATAATGAAAAATTAAGGCTAATAATTGGAAAGCAGGCGGACAAACATCTATAATTAGTATAAAAAAATATAAAATAAAGTCTATTTTAGAATAGTTTATACGCTTTAATAAACAACTGACAATTAAATAATTAGATAATGTTTAGATACTGGATCAGCTTTTTTTTATACGCTTTAGCTTTTTCCGTTCTGGGAAATGACACTTTGCATATAAATGGCGCAACCCACACAGAAGTATTTGAGCCTTACCTGCTTTTCAGAACATCAGACCAGCCCGACACAAACTGGCGCACCATCCATTTTGAACATACCATGCTGAAGCCTTCAAGCACTTTTGAAGGACAGGCATTTTTCAAATCCATGTCTGATAAAAGTCTGGTATTTGAATGGCCGGACAATAAAATTGAACAGATCAACGCCTGTATTACCAACTCAAAAGGTGATACCTGTGCGCGGCTTCTTTTTAATGATATGGATGGTTATAATGCACAGCTGCTTATAAAAAATCAGGTATTGCTCCTCCATCATCCGGATATACATGAGACCTATAAATTGTATTATAAAATCTCCGGGCACAATCCCACGTACGTGATCTGCTGGGCACGCAGCATGGATGATTTTTTGAATCGCTTCATAAAAGAATATTCCTGGTACGGCATTTTTACAGGCATGATCCTGATTGTATTTCTATTAAACATGTTATTCTTTATCATTTTAAAAGAAAAAACATTTCTGTGGTATGGCTTGTACACCATTTCGCTCGGCATCTTTCACTGGTCATATACCGGATTGGGCTTTCAATGGATCTGGTCAGAACTGACGCTCTGGAACAGGTATGCTTACATGTATGCAACTTTCTTTATGCTGAGTTTTCAGTTTATTTATTTCAGGTATTACATTAAAAATCTGATCCCGCTTAACAGCTGGTATATCAAAAGCATTATCCTTATCCGGCTGCTGATATTGATGATCTCTATTTTTAAAACAAACATGATTGAATGGTATTTCCTATTAGACTTCTTAACCTTTACCTATCTATTGTTCCTGCAATTTAAGATCAGGCTGTATGCTACGCTGCATGGTAAAATGTTTATGACATCGATCAGCTTATTATTATCCTGTTACCTGATTTTCATTTTAGCTTTCTACCATATTATTGATAGCAGCATCTGGACTTATAACGCCATCGCCATGGGTGGTTCCATGGAGCTATTGATTGGCTTGCTGGCACTTGCCCTGCGCTTTAAATTTTTAAGCGATGAAAAAAATAACCTGCAGGTTTCTGAAATTATTTCACTAACAGAAATAACCGTTCTGAAAGATCAACTGATCTCAGAGATTGGTGAAAAGGAACGTATACAAAAGGAGATCAATAAAGAACTGGAAATCAAAATTGCAGAGCGTACGCGCGAACTGGCGCAGAAGAATGAAGACCTGGAAAAATTAAACATTCGCCTGAATGAAATAAGCAGCAGCCTGGACAAGCAGAACTGGTCGCTGAACCAGGAATTATCGACAGACCGTATCAAACTGATGTGGGGAAAAAAGATCAGTTATGAAGAATTTATAAAAACCTTTCCTGCCGATAAAAATGTATTACGCTTCATTGCTGAATTGAAATGGCAGGATGGTTATAGTTGTAAAAAATGTGGTTCAACAGATTGGTCGGAAGGTACACAATACTATGCACGCAAATGCAACACCTGCAAGTATGAAGAATCTGTTACCGCCAATACCTTATTTCATGGTGTGAAATTCTCTCTTACAAAAGCATTATACATTAGCTTAACAACTGTGATCAACCGCGAATCCATATCGGTAAAGCAGCTTGCTGCTGAGATAGACCTGAGAGAGGCCACCGTATGGGCATTCAGAAAAAAGACACTGGATAAAATCGAACATGCTAGTGATAACAAAGGTGAAATCCTGAAAAGCCTGATGCAATAAGTTATTGAAGTTGATCACTGGTTTTATGCAAATACTATAATCATTTACAACAATCCTGTAATGCATTTATTCGCTCAATCGTTGAAATTGATTTCAAGAATTATCTCTTACCAACGATTACAGCTATGAAAAAGAATCATACTACGAAAGAACCTAAATCGCCGGCTGCAGAAAAAGACCGCCTCGAGGACAAAGACACGACAAACACGGATAAAAAAGCCGCCAGCCAGACTGCTATTGGTCAACACGAATATGAAGAAGACCGTTCACCGGATATCCGTATGAAACAACAGCCATTCGATAAAAAAGATCCGGTACCCGACCGCGAAACCGATGGTATATAAATAAAAAAGTTCCGTCCCGATCCCGATAGTTATCAGGATCGGGA
>JAGKWN010000168.1 GCA_021151805.1 Cytophagaceae bacterium
TAATAAACCTGATTCAGACTCCATAGCAAAAGAATTGATGAAGATTAAGAAAATGTCAGGTCATCGTTCTTCACCTATTGATATGTTTCAGATTGAATTAATTTCAAACGGAACTTCAGTGATCATTGATCTTGGGCAGGATGATAATATAAAGAATGAGTATTGGATTTTCTGGAAAAAATATAGAATGACATCTAACAATGAAATAGGAAGAATCAGGACAGAAGTATTCGCAAAATGATTGCTTTTTAAGGACCTGCTCAGATTTTTCAAAC
Source organism: Cytophagaceae bacterium (assembly GCA_021151805.1). GTDB lineage: Bacteria > Bacteroidota > Bacteroidia > Cytophagales > Cytophagaceae > Cytophaga. The sequence goes on from JAGKWN010000168.1 coordinate 276, forward strand.
CCTTAACTTTTTATCTTTGCTCCATAATTCTGTAACGAATCACCTGAATGATGTAATAGAAAAAAAGCAGGTCTCCATAATTTGACGTTGTAATTAAGCAGCAGAGATTATGAAGTTATTTAACGTGATTGCATTTTCAGGAAGTTTGCGAAAAGAATCGTACACAACCAAACTGGTAAAAGCATTTCAGAAATATGCACCGGCTTCTATAAGCCTAACCTTGATTGATATCGGAGACCTGCCCTTTATCAATCAGGATCTGGAAGCGGATCTGCCGCAACCTGTAAGAGATTTACATGAGGCTATCCGAAAGGCTGATGCTGTATTGTTTGCCACACCGGAATACAACCGATCTTACTCACCAGTAGTGAAAAATGCTATCGACTGGGGCTCACGGCCGCAAGGAAATAATTTATGGGATGGGAAACCGGCTGCGGTTGTTGGCTGTTCGCCTTATAGCCTTGGAGGTTTTGGTGCGGTGAATCATTTGCGTCAGGTAATGATGTATGTGAATCTTGCGCCTATGCAGCAACCGGAATTTTATTTGAGTCAGGCAGCAGATATATTGGGTGAAGAGGGAGAAGTGTCGGATGAAGAAACCCAAAAGCGTATCACTGATTTCTGGAAAGCATTTGATATCTGGATCAAAAAAAATAAATACGCGCATGCGGAGAGTTGATATTGCACCATGGTCTGTGGCACTAAGACAACGAGCAAAAAATGAGAAAGGAAAGAATGGCCTGTGTGTCACAGACCATCGTGAAGAAGATAAAAAAAAGATTTACTAATCCGGTTTATTGGTCAATAGAAATTACAAATTTCTGTTATCTGGGTTCGCGATTGCAAATCGCGAACAGCTGTTGCCAGATAAAAAAGGATTTATAATCCTTTTAAGGGAACGATTACAAATCGTTATTATCTGCATTCGGGATTGCAAATCCCGAATAGCCCGTAATGTTACATTTTCGTGGCGAATGCCAATCCCGAATAGTGCAAAAACTGTTAGATGAAACGATATAATTTAAACTATGAAAACACAAATCACAACCAGAGACATTGTTCTTGAATTTCTTCATGCCTTGAATAACGAAGATTATAAAACAGCTAAACAATGGCTCAACGATACATTTACTTTTGCAGGTCCCATGGGCGTGCGTGCCGGTGCAGAATCATATATGACGGACATGGAAAAAATGAAATTAAAATATACCGTTGAACAAACCTTTGAAGAAGGAAACGATGTATGCGTCATTTATGCCATTGACATGGGCGGTAAAACAATAACTGCATCCGGGCTATACCATCTTGAAAATAGTAAGCTGAGTTCGCTACGTGTGTTTTTTGATCCACGACCCTTGTTGTAGTTTGAAGAAAAGGATTTTTATCGCAAGAAATTATCCCTGAAATCCTGCGGCCTGTCCAATCAGGCTGGAGGGATAATTTTGTTTATAATCGCTCAACTGTCTCATTTTTAATTCATTTCATTGCGGTCTCCCGGAGTTCATAATTACCTATAAAATGCTTAATTTTGAGGTTCTATAATCATACGAAAGACATGCAATTGAGTGAACAAGAACTGGTACGTCGCCAGGAACGTGAAGAGTTAATGAAAATGGGTATCGAACCATACCCGGCTGAACTTTTCCCTGTAAATGTTTCAACAAAAGATATTCATCAGAATTACGAAAAGACCAAGACGGATTATAAAGACATTTCCATTGCCGGCCGTGTGATGAGCCGCCGCATCATGGGTAATGCTTCGTTCGTTGAAATTCAGGATTCAAGCGGAAGAATACAGGCATACTTCAGAAGAGATGACCTTTGCCCGGATGAAGATAAAACTCAATACAACACCGTATTCAAAAAGCTGGTAGGTATCGGTGATATCATCGGTATTCATGGCTATGTGTTCACGACACAAACCGGTGAGATCACCATTCATGTAACTTCCTTTAAGATTTTAACGAAAGCGCTGCGTCCACTGCCAATGCCTAAAGAAGCGGTAGACGAAAACGGCGAGAAAAAAATATTTGATGCGTTCACCGATCCGGAGCAGCGTTACCGCATGCGTTACGTAGACTTGATCGTGAATCCGCATGTGCGTGATGCATTCATCAAACGTACACGTCTGGTAAATACCATGCGTGATTATCTGAACAACAAAGGTTACCTGGAAGTGGAAACACCAATCCTGCAGCCTTTGTACGGCGGTGCTGCGGCTCGTCCGTTCAAGACACACCACAACACGCTGGACATGCCTTTGTATTTGCGTATTGCAAATGAATTGTACCTGAAACGTTTGATCGTAGGCGGGTTCGACGGTGTATATGAATTCTCCAAAGACTTCCGTAACGAAGGGATGTCGCGTTTCCATAATCCGGAATTCACGCAGGTAGAGTTGTATGTGGCATACAAAGATTACTACTGGATGATGGATCTGGTAGAAGAGATGGTTGAAAAAGTTGCGATCGCATTGCACGGAACAACAGAAGTGCAGGTAGGTCAGCATGTGATCAGCTTCCAGCGTCCGTGGAAACGTTTCACGATGTTTGAAGCGATCGAACATTATACTGGTATTGATATCAGCAAAATGGGTGAAGTACAGTTACGTGCTACCTGTAAATCACTGAACATCGAAGTAGATGATTCCATGGGTTCAGGTAAACTGATTGATGAGATCTTTGGCGCGAAGTGCGAACCTTTATTGATCCAACCGACCTTCATTACTGACTATCCGGTGGAGATGTCTCCTTTGGCGAAAAAGCATAGAGACAAACCAGGTCTGGTGGAGCGTTTTGAAGCGATCTGTAACGGTAAAGAAATTTGTAATTCATTCTCTGAGTTGAACGATCCGATCGATCAGCGCCAGCGTTTTGAAGAGCAATTGGAATTAGGAAAAAGAGGCGACAGCGAAAGCATGGTGCTTGACGAAGATTTCCTTCGTGCACTTGAATATGGTATGCCGCCTACAGCAGGCCTTGGTATTGGTATCGACCGTCTGGCGATGGTTATGACGAACTCTGCATCCATCCAGGATGTCTTGTTTTTCCCGCAAATGCGTCCGGAAGTTGGTACACAGGGAGCTTCTTCAGGAGGCTTTGAAGGTGTTGAAATCCGTGAAGAATTAATTCCATTGATTGAGAAATTAGGCATTTCTACGGTAGATCAATTGAAGAAAGCGAATCCGAATAAATTATTCAACGACCTGTGCGGACTGCGTAAAAAAATGAAGCTTGAAATCGCAAACCCTACAGCTGATGAGGTGAAGGGATGGCTGGCTTAATTATGAATTATGAATTATAAATTATGAATGAAGTAAAAAAGTCCCCCGATATTCTCGGGGGACTTTTTTATTTATATGTTATGAATAATTCATAATTCATAATTCATAATTCATAATTATTTACTCCGGTACCAGCACATACTCATAGTGTGTCATCACATTTCGCTTGCCGAAGCGCAGACGGTTTTGTCTGATCTCGTATACATAATCAACTTCAGGGATATTACTTTCCGGATCAACTTTTACAATCTCGCTCGCGTCTTCATTGATCCATGTTTGATACTTCTGTGTACCGCTTGGACGTATCCATTCTGCCGTGCTATCGTGGTTGATTTTAATTCGCAGGTTCTGGAATTTTCCATCATTCACCACAAGTTTTCCGTTCTGGTAATAGCGTAGCACTTTCCAGGTCTGGTAGAAATTTTCTTTATTTTTATCCGTATAATTATGGCCCGTATCAATAGAGAAAAAGATACCGATAAACAGGAAGAGCAGGAATAGAAACCCGATCAGCATAATAATCCTGAAACGTAATAATTTCTCTATATATGGATGCTGTTGTTTACTCATATTCAAAAGAAATGAATTTACCTGTTTAAACAGAAATATTATAGTAATTTTAAAGCTAGTTAAATAACTATACGGAAACGAGTTGAGAATGTTAACAATGGTTAAAAGAGATAGCTGTATTTGTTATCACAAGTTAACATTAAAAGGCACTTTAAGAAATTAATCCAAATGAAAATATTAACGCCAGACCATTTTTCAGATTATGAAATGATTGATTCAGGAAACTATAAAAAGCTGGAGCGCTTTGGTGCTTTTGTTTTGTCGCGTCCTGAACCACAGGCTGTTTGGGATCCTGAACTATCGGAACAGGAATGGAAAAACCGTGCGCAGGCGGAGTTTGTGCGCGATAAAGCCAACCCTGAAAAAGGCGTTTGGAGCCTGAAGAGCACCATGAAGGAGCAGTGGTTTGTGAAGTATAAATTCAATAATCTGAATCTGAAATTTCGTTTGGGGCTCTCTTCTTTCAAGCATGTAGGCTTGTTTCCGGAGCAGGCGCCGAACTGGAATTATATTTTTGAAAAGGTTTCCGCAATGAAAACCGAGAAGCCAAAAGTGCTGAACCTGTTTGCGTATACAGGCGGCGCATCGATTGCAGCAAAGGCGGCAGGTGCGGAGGTAGTGCACGTAGATTCGGTGAAGCAGGTGATCAGCTGGGCGCGTGAAAACATGGATGCCAGCGAACTTACAGATATCCGTTGGGTAGTGGAAGATGCGTTGAAGTTTGTAAAACGTGAAGTAAAGCGCGGCAATAAATACAATGGTATTATCCTTGATCCTCCTGCTTACGGACGCGGACCGGATGGCGAGAAGTGGATCATTGAAGAGCACCTGAATGAAATTTTAAAATTGTGCGCAGAGCTGCTGGATCCGAAAGAACATTTTTATATTCTGAATTTATATGCGATCGGTTTTTCTGCCGTGATCGTGGAGACTTTGATTCACCGTATCTACGGAGATGTTAAGAATCTGGAGATCGGAGAGCTGGTGGTAGAAGATTCGTTCAATAAAAAATTACCGCTGAGTATCTACGGCAGGTTTAGTTCAGTAGACAGTAAACAGTAGACAGTGGTTAGTACTCAGTAGACATTTGCTGGCGCAAGCATTCGCTTGTGCATGTCTTTCTACACGGCGGCTCTTTATAGAACGAGTCTTGGGAATGGTCGGCAGTTTATGCTATTATTTGCTTGCCTAAAGATCAACGTTCAGCGGGGCAGGCTGTGTCTCACTCACGTAAACTGCCAACCACCTGTTCTAACAAACGTAAGAGTAAATGCAGGTTTATTTCTTTTTTCCTTTGAACAAATAATAGCCAACGGCAAGATAGCTTTGTATAGTATTGATTTTTGCATCGCTGCCTGAATGGATGTTTACTAAACCACGAGAACCACCCATTTCAAAAAACAAGCGTTTCTTCATAACAGATAGACTTAAGCTCATTGTATAACCTGCATTGAATTTTGTATAATCGGAGGTAGTATTTTGGAAAGATTCATTATTGATTTGTTGTTTTGCAGATAAGCAATAACCTGCAAATACTCCACCTCCAATATCAAGCGTTACTTTCTTACTGCTGAACAAGCTGAATTTTGCAATCAATGGAAGTTCGACATAGTGTAAGCGCGTTTTAATGGTTAAGTAGTCAGTCAATTCTTCTCCTAAGAGATTTGTATGGTGGGAGCCTTCGATCGTATATACTTTGCCAAGAATATTATAATTCAATTCAGATTGTATTGAAAACAATTTACTGAACGAATAATTGGCAACCAGACCGCCTTTAGCTCTGATTATAGAAGGTGCTTCCAGTACCGATGAATCGGGATTTAAATATAAATCGTTTTGAGTAACTGCTATTTTTGCACCAAAACGAAATTGTGCTGAAACAGATAATGATAAAGTGAATAGTAAAAATAGAAAAACATGTTTCATACTTTTATGATTGATTAAAACA
>JAGKWN010000169.1 GCA_021151805.1 Cytophagaceae bacterium
TAATAAATATCATGTAAGCCTTACTAGATTCTCATGCCGTATTATCGCATAAATAAATTTGTGCACCTGTTATGTTTGATGAGGAAATAATTAAGATCATAAAGGCTTCTCTGGTTGAGCATGAAGAGACCATCGCTGTTGCGGAAAGTGTTACATCCGGTCTTTTACAATCAGCATTTGCCAGCGCTGAAAACGCTTCACTTTTTTTTCAGGGAGGTATAACTACTTATAATCTTGGACAAAAAGCCCGGCATCTGAATGTAGAGCCAATCCATGCGCATACGCATAACTGTGTGTCAGAAAAGATCGCGGAACAAATGGCGTTACATGTGTCGTCTATGTTTCATAGTGATTGGGGAATTGCCGTTACCGGGTATGCAGCACCGGTGCCCGAATCAGATAATAAATCATTCGCTTATTATTCAATTGCTTTTAAAAAAGAAATTATAAAAACCGGAAAGCTCGAGCCAGAATTTACAGAACCTTCTCAGGTACAGCATTTCTATATTGAAGAAATTCTGAAAGCATTTTATCAGATAATAGTAAAGGAATCCGGAAACGATAACCCAGCAAGACCATGAATGTAAAAAGTATCGCCGCACATAAAAATGAAATTGTGCACGTAGTTATTGAAACACCGCAATATTCTTCCAACAAATATGCATACGATCCTGAACTGAAGATTTTTAAGCTGAAAAAAACATTGCCGCTCGGTTATGAATTTCCATTTGATTTCGGCTTCGTACCCAATACTCTGTGTGAAGATGGCGATCCATTGGATGTATTGGTGCTGATTGAAGGACAGACTTATCCGGGCTGTCTGATTGCTGCACGACTGATCGGAATTCTGAAAGCATCGCAGGCAGAAGGAGATAAGAGCGTTCGTAATGACAGGCTGGTAGCCGTTTCCATTGAGTCGAAAATGTATGAAGGTATTACGGACATTAAGCAGCTGAATAAAAATATGCTCGCCCAGATTGAAAATTTTTTCATTGATTATAATAAGCAGGAAGGTAAAGTATTTAAACCTTTAAAATGGGGAGATGCTAAAAGCGCGCTTAAAAAAATCAAGGAATGTAAGGAGTAATAGTTCAAAATGCCTTTAGACTCAAGGAGAATCAGGACGTTTGTTTTTTAATCGAACTGATTTCTCCATTGCGTTCCATATACACTTTATCAATCCGGTTTAAGTCTTCTGTTAATGCAGATTTGCGGATAGCCTGCAGAATATCTTCCTGGCATACCAGGGCTCTTTTCATATTTTTTTCAATGAATTGGCCGTTGTCAAATAAGAGTATTTTATTCCCTTCAATAAATTTGCCTACGGATGTCTGTTTAGCTATTAACCATCCCAGCAGCCGGTGAATCAAAACAAGCGTAAGGCACGCAGTTAAGATTGGGATGAAAGGTGATGCCCCTACAACAGCTCGGCTCAGTACAGCACCCAGCAGAATACTGATGATATTGTCAAGCGGTGTTTTGACTCCGAATGAACGTCTGCCTGAAATGCGCATGAGCAGCAGTGCAATAATAAAAATTACGATTGCCCTGCTGCACATCTGCTGTGCGTTGATGTCTTTTCCTTCACCAAAAATTTCTATAAGAATATCTTCCATATCATTGATCTTCATTTATTGTTTTATTCTCCCGTTACGCTATCGGGTGCATCAACAGGTTTCGATTGAGGTGATCCCTGTTGGCGGAGAAATATAGATAAAGCTATGATTGCGAATACAGATAAAAATTCGCTTTGCCAGTTTTGAAATGATTCAAACCAGAATTTAGAACTGCTAATAAAATCTGAAGCTGTCTGCATCTGTTCATGATCATACATACGTTGTTCATTCTCTTCTTTCAGGCTTCCGTAAAAATGGAGCATGAATGAAATGATAAATAGTACAAACAAAGCAATGGTCAATGAGTGTTTATATAGCGCCAATATCCAACCACCATTTCTTACCGGCCAGGGAGCATGTCTGCGAAGACTGGAAGGCTCTCTGTCAACATCTTCCTTTTTGTCAAAAGCTTTTGACTCAGATGAACCTTTTTGTTTAAGGAAAATGGTCAGTACAACAAATAAAGCCATCTGCAGGAATTCGCTTTCCCAGTTTTCAAAGGTAGCTTCAATGAAATGGCCTGAAGAAAAATATTGATGGTATTCAACAGGCTGGTATCCTGCTTCGATCCGTTCTGTATTATATTCTTTATATCCTGTAAAGAATTGTCCGGTAATCGAAACCAGGAACAAGAATACGAAGGCAATGGATAGTCCATTCTCAACAAAGATTCTTTTCATATTAAATGTTGTTTCCGGATGTTTTCGTATGCTTATAAGATAATGCGGCTGCTATGCCAAAGAATACATGAGCCAGCATTAAGTGTTTATAATAGGAGTTATAATCTTTGATCGGTGGTTTGGGATGCATGGCAATTGTCGCACGCCATATTGCAATACCTGCAAGTCCACTGAGTGCACCCATGACAGCGCCTGATTTTATGTTTGGTTTGATAGAAGTTTTCTCCCAGACCTGATCATAAATTGCTGTGAATGCAGTGCCTGCAGCAAAGTGTAAGGCCCAACCGGCCAGGTCAGCCTGTTTGTCTTTTATGTCTGGAATAACCCGTTGAATTAATTCACTGAGAACTTCAGGTTCTTTAAAATTTTTATGTTTTGTATCTGAAACGAGGTAGCTGAAAAGGCTCATCAGACTGGTTCCACCAATGGCTGATGAAAGGGTTTTTGCAATATCCATAGCTGTAAAGGTTAAGGTTATTCAAATGTAGAGATCAACGTAGGCAGTATGTTTCAAAAAAAAAGGTATTTGTTTTATGTTTTCCATATGAGCGTTTATACCTGAAATCCTTTTTGTAACTTCTTTATGATTTAATTTTATTTAATATGCGCTCCTTATTTATTGTATATTTTATGTTTTTTTTGCTGCATTCCAGAGCTTATGCACAGGATGCCAAAACAAAGGCAAAAGTAATTCCGGATACAAATTTTGTTATTTCATATCCACAGTATATCAGCTTAGGCATTTATACGGCTTCACCATTGATGCAGATTGTAGTGGATCCGGTAAATGAAACGTATGATAAGTACCGGAGTGATTTCAGGGGCAATTTCTCTGACCTGCTTGGTTTTACGTTGGCTTATAAATCTATTTATATTCATTACGCATTTAAAACCCCTTTCGGTCCGTCAGAGGATTCACGTAAAGGCAGGTCTGCAAGTACGGGAATTACTTTACGCATCCGGAAGCCCCGCATCACACTTGCGGCTGAATACCGCAGGTATGAAGGTTATTATGACAACAATGCACCAACGTATGTTCCATGGGATACAGGGAGCTATTATTATGTGCGTCCGGATGTGCATTATAAAAACATAGGAGTGAATGGTATTTATAATTTTTCCTGGCGGAAGTTCTCGTATAATGCTCCGCTTACTTACAACGAACGGCAGTTAAAAAGCCGGATCGGTTTTTTATTGAAAGGCGGTATGAATTATACAACGATTTATTCGTCTGATTCAACTATTCTGTCAAGCGTGCAGACCCGGCAGTTTGATTCCTATAATGACATCAGCTCTATACATGCCCTGCTGCTGAAAGCCGGTCCGGGAATAGGTGTAAACATTGTTATTTTCAAACGGTTTTATTTTTCACTCAATTATTTTGTCATGGGCAATTTTATTGAATACCAATATGAGACGCAGGATGGTACGCACAGTTCATGGCGGAGCAATGCCAATCTTTATACAGAAACAACTACAGGTTTCGGTTACAATTCAAAAAGACTTTTCGCTGGCGTAAGCTTTAACGGAGATATTAATATTATGCGGGTGAAAGGCGCCAGCATTAAAACAAACTTTGCGAGTGTTTCTGTGAGTCTTGGATACCGGTTCAATGCGCCGCATTTTCTGGAAAAAGGCTGGAAAGATACCAGCCGGAAATTAAAGGAACTTAAAAATTAATCTACTTAATCATACGAATATGGATGCAGCAATTATTATAGGTGTTCTGGCAAGTATCAGTACAACACTTTCACTCTTGCCACAGCTGATCAAAATGATCCGGACAAAAAAAGCCGGAGATGTTTCTTATCTCATGCTGCTTGTACTTTTTATCGGTGGTATTTTATGGATCGTTTATGGTATACTGCGTGATGATCCCGTTATCATTGTATCCAATTGTGTTGCCACCGTGCTGAATATTGTAAGCGGTTTTTTCAGTATCCGGTACAGGCCGCGAGATAAAAAGATCACGGAGCTGGCATGATGATCATCAATAAAATCATAAGAGATTTATAGACAATACCCGGATGATGATCTCAGACTGTTGGAAAAGATTTTCTAATTGTATCTTATAATTTTTCCAGAAAGTTTCATCGATCGTGCCGGTCATGACTTCAATTAAAATAATTTCATCGTGGATGGTATTGTCTGCAGATTCCTTCCATAAACCTCTTGCCGGCATATGCACATACGATGTTACACCACCAAAACAAGCGGTGAGTTCTTTTTCAATATCTCTGAAAAGTTCTTTACTGAAGGGCTTGCCCTCATTACTGTTCGCGGGCAGGAATAATTGAATAAGATTCATGTTGTTGTGTTGTTTTTCTGAAAAATACAGCACACATCATTTCTCTTGTTTTAATAAAATACATATATGTTGTATGTTTTCCATTTGGGTTGTTTTTTCTGTGATCCTTTTGTTAATTTTTGCATAAGATAGTTTGTCAGGTCTAATTCTTTAATGTATGTCTCAAATTTCCTATCATGCTTCACATGAGCAGTTCCGCCCTTCAGACCTGCTTACTTATGTAAAGCTCGCTGAACAATCGGGTTTTACGGCTTGCCATTCTTCGGATCATTTTCACCCCTGGAGCAAACGGCAAGGCCAAAGCGGTTTTGCGTTCAGCTGGCTGGGTGCAGCCATGGAAGCAACGAGTTTTCCATTCAGTATCATTACTGCCCCTGGTCAGCGTTATCATCCAGCTATTGTAGCGCAGGCTATTGCGACATTAACGGAGATGTATCCAGAAAGGCTTGAAGTTGCTTTGGGTAGCGGAGAAGCGTTGAATGAACATATTACCGGAACACCATGGCCACATAAGCAAGCGCGTAATCAGCGATTGCTGGAATGTGCAAATGTGATCAGGCGATTGCTGAATGGTGAAACAGTAAATCATTTTGGCATGGTAAAGGTACATGAAGCGAAACTTTACACACTTCCGGAAAAACCTCCCGGACTCATGTGCGCAGCGCTTTCTGCTGAAACGGCTCAATGGGCTGGAAATTGGGCGGATGGATTACTGACTATATACCAGGAAGAGGAAGAAATGCAGAAAGTTATTGAAGCATTCCGTAATCATGGTGGCGAAGGTAAGCCTGTACATGTACAAATAGCATTCTCATATGCCCGTGATAAAAGACAAGCCAGAGAACAGGCTCATCACCAATGGCGTTCAAATAGTATTGCTAAAGATCACCTTAGTAATTTATACAGCGTTGAACATTTTGACACAGCTTCTGAAGCCATTACGGAAGAAGAGGTCGTTTCAAAGCTTCCTGTTTCTTCCAGTACCCAGTTTTTTGTTGATTTGCTATCTTCGATAAAATCCTTTGGAATTGATAATATCATTCTGCATAATGTAAATAAGTTGCAGGATGATTTTATCAATGATTTCGGACAGGCTGTTTTGCCTGCCATACGCTGAAAGATATAGTTTAAAAAGGTAGAAGAGCTACCCTTTTAACTCTTCTTTTACAGATTCTGCAGAAGTGCCTACACGTTCTACTACAGCAATCAATTCTTCTTTACTGATTTTAAGTTCCTCTGACCACCATTTCAACTCATATGGTTCATGAATGTTTATTCTGCTCGAATCCTGTGGGTTTTTTCTGTCTAAATTGTCTGCCATAACTGTATAATTTTAGTGGTTAAATGGTGAATGGAAATCCAAGTGCAATTTCGGTATGCTATATCAGATATCAGTATCATATAAATAGTATTCATTGT
>JAGKWN010000170.1 GCA_021151805.1 Cytophagaceae bacterium
ACACTTTACACTCTAAACTTTACACTTGTAAATCAGAGTAAGATCATAAAAATTTCAATTAAACATTCTTTAACACTCTTTCCTACCCGCTATGCAGGAAAAAATTTACCAGGTTGCCGTGGGCCTTATCCCTGGCGTTGGCGCAGCCACAACTAAAACGCTGATCAGTTATTGCGGCAGTGCCGAACAGATTTTTAAAACACCTAAAGGAAAACTCAAAAACATTCCCGGTATCGGCGATGTAACCGTTGAAAATATTCAGAACAAATCTGTTCTTGATGAAGCGGAAGCCATTGTAAAGCGTGCAGAGAAACTCGACACACAACTTCTATTTTACACCGATGCTGATTACCCGAACCGGCTGAAACAAATCCCAGATGCTCCTACACTACTTTATTACAAAGGATCTGCGCATATAAATCCTCCCAAATCTATTGCTATTGTCGGCACACGCAAAGCAACAGAATACGGTAAATCTGTTGTTCGAAAACTGCTGGAAGAGCTGACCATTTACAAACCAACTATTATCAGTGGACTTGCCTACGGCATTGACATACAGGCACACCGAGATGCACTGGAACTCGGCCTTGAAACTATTGGTGTGATGGCCAACGGCACCAACATCATCTACCCTTCCGTACATAAAAACACGGCTTTCAAAATGATTGAGCAAGGTGGACTGATGAGTGAATATACGTTTGACTCTGTAGCAGAACCTATGCGTTTCCCTGCACGCAATCGCATCATTGCAGGAATGGCGGATGTCACACTTGTTATTGAAGCCACACAGACAGGCGGTGCATTAATTACGGCCGATATTGCCAACAGCTACAATCGAGAAGTTATGGCTGTACCGGGCAGAGTTACAGACGCCGCTTCTGAAGGATGCAACAACCTGATCAAACAAAATAAAGCACATACACTCACTTCAGCAGCAGACCTGATCGAACTGCTGAACTGGGATCTTGCTCCTTCGCAAACAACAAACAAACAGTTGATTCTAACAGACCTTGACGATGATGAGCTGGCTATTTATGCAGTTCTGACAGACAACCAGGACATACATATTGATGAATTAAGCTGGAAGTCGCAATTGGCTATGCATAAAATCAGTTCTGTATTATTACAGATGGAATTCAAAGGGATTATAAAGGCATTGCCTGGTAAAAAGTTTTCGTTGCGTTAAACTATTTATTGAATAGTTGATAAAAGCAGTGAAGTTCACTTTGTGAACTTCACTGCTTTTTCTATCTTGATACACTTTACAGGAATCAGGAATCGTATGGCGGCAAATTTCTATGAAATTTTAGGAGTATCCAGATATGCAACAGAAGCTGAAATAAAAAAGGCATTTAAAGAGCTTGCAAAAAAATACCATCCCGACAAACATCCGGGACAGACATTCTATGAAGAGCATTTTAAAAAGATAAACGAAGCCTATCAAACCCTTTCTGATTCTAAGAATAGAAAAGTATATGATCTGCGGTTATTCTACAACCAGGCTCCCCCACCGCACCAAAGCCAACAATCTACACGCCAGCAAACACAACAACGACCACAACAAACGTATACACAATCAGCTTACAGAAAAACTTCCGCCAATAAAAAACAGGCAGAAAAAAGTAAACTGAATAAATATTATCTGTATGTATCCATCATTGCGGTGCTATTCATTGGCGGTTGTTATTGGTTTTACAATTTCATGAATGCCTATGCGGCAAAAGATTATTTCATCCAGGGACTCAAGGAAGAATCAAATGGCAATCTAAGCCTGGCAAAATATTATTACTGGGCAGCCCTGGAAAAAGATAACGACAATCCGGAAATCAATGAAAAGGTCGGTGATATCTATTCGAAACTAGGCCGCAATAATTCGCTTGAATTATTTTATTATGATCTGGAGTTACAGAAAAAAAATATTGACCCGCATTTTGATGAAACCAGCAAAGACATGCTTATGGTGATGCAAGTGCAGGACTCGGCTGCCAACTTCCACTTCGGCAAAGCATATGACAACTATGAAGAAATTAACGACAAAAGAAGAGTTGGTTTAAAATCGGTCAAAGCATCTCTTAAAATGACTGATTATAAAACAGCACAAAAAAACCTGAATGAAGTAACAAAACTTTCCAAGCACGATGATAGTACAATTTATTATCAGGCAGAAATCAATTTTCATTTAAAAAATTACAGCGAAGCAAGAAAATATTATGCAGCTTTTGCCAGCCTGCATCCCAAATCAACAGAAGCATTAATCCGTGTTGCCCTGTGCCGGTACAATGAAGGTAGCGAAGACCTGGCAGTAGGCCAATTAAATACAGTCATTAAAAATTTTCCCGATAACGGTGAAGCATACTATTTCAAAGGTGAAATAGCACGCAGACAAAAAGATACGGTGAAAGCCTGTGATCTTTTTATGAAAGCCGATAGCCTTAATGTTCCTGTTGCTCAGGCAGCTATTTATTCTTATTGCAGTAATTAATTTATGAGACTTCTATATATAGTTGCAGCCCTTACTTTCTGTCATGTTTCAATCGCCCAACAGAATTATTTTCCTGCCAACACATTCCGTTCACCTGACAACAAATCATACTGGAAAAATAAACGTCCGCACGCAGACTACTGGCAGCAGGATGTACATTATACCATTGATGCTACACTCGACGATTCATTAAATACGATCACAGGAAACACCTATAAACTGGTATACTGGAATAATTCACCCAACACATTAAATGAACTATACTTTCATTTATTTCAAAACAGTGCCCAGCCTGGTTCCTATTACGAAGACTTAAACAAGAACAATAAAATCCCGATTAAGTATGGCAAGTATGAACAAGATGGTTTAGGAACAATTACAGAATATATTCAAGTGAATGGTCAACCTGTAAGGACAGTACTGGATAATACCATCCTGAAAGTATTTCTCAACCAGCCTTTGCAGAGTGGAGATTCTCTGGTTGTAACCATGAAGTTCACTACCTATTACGACAATGGTAGCATGCGCCGCCGGATGAAGTTTTATGAAACATTCAACACCAAACATTTCGACGGTGTATTCTGGTATCCTACGATTTGTGTGTATGATAAAAAATTCGGCTGGACAACCGACCAGGATCTGGATAAAGAATTTTACCACGACTTCGGAACATTTGACGTTGCACTAACATTCCCTCAGGAATATGTGCTGGATGCAACCGGAGTATTGATTAATGAAAAAGAAGTTCTTCCCGATACACTTCGCGCCAGGCTTGACCTTAAAAACTTCGCAAATAAAAAATTCGGCGAGCAGCCTTCAATTATTATTCCCAAAGAAAAAGGAAAAACAAAGACCTGGATCTTCCATGCAGAGAACGTTCATAATTTTGCGTTTACAGCCGATCCCTTATACCGCATCGGAGAAACTTCCTGGAATGGTGTACGCGTGATTACACTTGCACAGGAACAAAGTGCATCAAAATGGCAGCAATCTGGTGAATATACTGCAAAAATAATTCGCACTTATTCTAAAGATTTTGGAATGTACGACTGGCCGAAAATTATTATTGCGGATGCCAAAGACGGCATGGAATACCCAATGCTTACACTCGACAATGGCACCTATCCGCAACATCAATACCTGCTCTCACATGAAGTCGGTCACATGTGGTTTTACGGCATGGTAGGCTCTAATGAAACATACCGCGCCTTTATGGATGAAGGCTTCACACAGTTTTTAACAGTATGGTCAATGGATAAAATCCTTGGTGCCAAGCGTGATCGGATACATCCCAATAAATTTATAGATAAGCATACAGATTCATTAGACAACCGATACGAATATTTATACTATCCTTTCCTGAATCATGTAACTGAAAATTACGACGAACCAATCAACACCCATTCCTGCGCCTTTAACGGAGCCGTGCGTCATAGCGGCAACTACGGACTTGTATATTATAAAGCCGGCACCATGCTATATAATCTAAAGTATGTATTAGGCGATTCACTCTTTGTGGGTGCAATGAAACACTATGTTGAAGAATGGAAGTTTGCACACCCCTATCCAGAGGATTTCAGAGATGCCATTATTGAATACACAAAAGCAGACCTGAACTGGTTCTTTGATGAATGGCTTGAAACCACGAAGTATATTGACTACAAAGTAAAATCTGTAAAAAAAGTATCAGAAAAAGGTACTCCGCTCGTGTACAATATTACCTTCGAACGATTGGGTCGCATGCAGATGCCTTTAAAATTTACCGTTACCTTTAAAGACGGTACTTCACAAAAATTCGTGATACCCAATACCTGGTTTGTTGCACCAACAAAAGACAGTGTATTATCTAAGTGGTATGGCTGGGATCTGTTAAAGCCTACCTATACTGCAGAACTCAAACCAAGCTCGGAGATACAATCTGTTATCATCGACCCTGAGATGCTGATGGCTGATGATGACAACTCAAACAACCAGTGGGGAAAGAAAACAAACCGCACTATAGAGTTTGACCACCGTGTTCCACAACTCAAAAATTGGAAATACAGAAGAAACTACTTCAGACCGGATATCTGGTATAACGGTTTTGACGGGGTGCAGTTGGGTGTACATGCTGAAGGAAAGTATTTCAATAAATATAATTATCATATTAGTGTCTGGGGGAACACCACATTGGGGCAATATGAAAGATTTCCTACGGAGAAAAAGCCGCAATACATTGCCTTCAATGCTATTTACAACAGACAACTCAGTCATGTTTCAAGAGAACTCTTTGCAAACTCTCAACTCGCATTTAATGCCGGTGTATGGAAAGGCATTTTAGGTATTGAAAAAACATTCCGTAAGCAAGATCAACGAAATCCGAAATTCACGAAGCTTTCTGTATTTGCTAAATACCTGGTGAATGAATACAACTATCAATCCTACCTGCTCTACCCTGGCGAATGGGGTGTGCGAACCCAATCTACACAATGGGTAAATGCTTCGCTGAATATTTCGCTGTTGCGGAATTACACATATACAAAAGGCAGCGGTACTGCCAGCATCAGCGTTCGTGCACCATTCATTGCCAGCGATTATAATTATTCGCAGATCACCGGTGAGGCCAAAAACACCTATGCGCTTACTAAAAAGCTGGATCTTAAAACACGAGCCTTCGCTCAGCTGGGGTTAAATTCTATTCCGCTTGAAAGCTCGCTATATATGGCCGGAGCCAACCAGGAACAAATGATCGATAACAAATTCACGCGTGCCATAGGCTTTGTCCCTTATGATTGGTTGAATTACCAGGACAATACCAATCATTTCCAGCATGGTGGCGGTTTGAATCTTCGTGGGTATGCAGGCATGTATTGCTCAGAGAAAATCTCTACCACTTCCGGCGATACCATTGTTTACGCCTATAACGGACAATCTGGTGGTGCCATTAACCTGGAACTGGACTTCGATAAATACATCAAAATCAAAACAAAAGGTATTGTAAAGAATATCCATTTTGATATGTATGGTTTCTTTGATGCAGGTATGTTGAATTATAAAGTAGCGACAAAAAATTACTGGAGCAGCATGCGTATGGACGCCGGCTTAGGTTCTGCCATGACGATACGATTCTCTCCATATGACATCACACCTCTTGTGATCCGTGTCGACTTCCCGTTATGGATCAATACACCGGTTGAAGGAACAAATTATGGTGACTTCAGATGGGTGCTGAGTGTAAACAGGGCGTTTTAGAAATTTATAATCTCACCGTAAAGCCAAGTATTGTACGGAAAGATTATCAACCGTTTTACTTTTCTTAGGGCGATGCCCCTAGAGACTGCAGATGGGTGTTAAGTATAAATAGAGCTTTTTATACATACATACATACATACATACATACATACATACATACATACATACATACATGCATACATACATCAGTCAGTCAATCAG
>JAGKWN010000040.1 GCA_021151805.1 Cytophagaceae bacterium
TATTAAAACTGATAGTTCTATTTCAGGAGATATATTTGATGATACTTTCTCAAGAATTTTATCCTTACTCAATCTAAACGGAGCATGAATAACAATTTTTTTATAAGTTGTACTATTTATAATTTTAATAATATTTGCAACTTGAGTTTTATAGTATGTATCATCAGTCTCTACACCTTCTCCTAAAACTTGTAAATCTTTGAATATACCGCTCGAATCAGTAAGTACAGAATAAGTAATATTTTTTTCTATAGTATTTCCATCCTCACTATATTCTATATTATAAGACTGTCCAATACCAATTATTAAATATTCGCCTGTCGCTGGCTTCATTTTCCATGGCTTACCTCCTGCTTTAGAAAACATTTGTAATGCAATATTTCCCAAAGAATATTTTATTGAATTTTCATTACCAATTAATTCCTTTGTCACAACCTGACATGGAATACCTGCATTAGTAAACTTATGTTTAAGGTTAAAATATAATCTATCACTAACATCATCCTTTTTCGTTAGTGTTATAATCACTGGTAAAATATTTTTACCAGATGTTTTTATTTCTTCAATTTGCTTATTAATAGTTTCATCATTAAAATCATCAATTGAAATACCATTAATTCGTTCGTTGGAAAAATTAATTTTAAACATTTTACTTAATCCACTGAACTGACTTGGATAAGATTCACCTCTTAAACCTTTTAATAAAGCTACAGCATAATCTCTATCTTGTTTACGATAAATAAAATTAAAATAGAGATTATCATCGGCCTTTTCCAATGGTTCATTCTTAGATAATCCTATGTAGGATGAGTTATTAACAGCTCCATTCTTAAAAATATATTCTTTAGCCTTTAGTTGATTACTATCAATAGCATATAATTCATTTGTAAGTTTATATTCAAGTTTACTATTAATTTCTGGCAATATGTTTTTAACAAACAGATTAAAATAATTGTGCTTAAATAAATAAAAATCAAAATTGCTTTGTCCTTTAGTATTTAACGTTCCGCTGGCAATTAGAATATCCCTATCTACTTTCGCCTTTCCATTTACTTTTTGATCATCGTTCACCAAAAATTGAAACCCAATTTGAATACCCCATAATTGTTTGCTTTTCAAAAAGTATGGTTCAACCCAAATACATTTTCTTCCTTTAGGATGTTTTTCAAATTCTACAAATAACCTACGATTATATTCATCATCTGACTTAACAAATATATTATCGAGACCATTCGTGGCATTTCTTAATTTATCAAAAATATTTTTACATACTATACCTGTTTTAAAATATGGAGGAAGCTTGTATTCTTCATATCCATCTTTCTCTTGATAAACAATTTCATATTTAGTATTATTTCCTTCTAAATCTGGTAAGTCATAATAATTTGCATCAGCAATAAAATTATTAGCTTCTAATTTTTTCCTATATACTTTTATACCTAAATCTTGATTTTCGAAAGGCAAAAAGTTGAGTCTAATATTTATCATACTTAAACAATATTCTTCTATTAAATTATTACATGTTTATTGGTAATTGACTCTACCATTTTATCTAATCATATATACTACTTTCTTCTATTTAATCTCCTTGAGGAAAGTTTTCTCCAAATTGCTCTAAGAGCCTCAACATCTGTCTTAGTAAACTTAAGTTGCTTAATTAATAACTCTTGATCTACTATATCTAAAACTTCTTCTATTCTACGTTGACGAATAAGATTATCTATTTTATTTAAGTCAATCCTCGTGTTTTCTAATAAAGGCAATGGTATTTCTTCAATTTCAGTAGGTTCAAAAGTAAGAACTCCGCCACCATAGCTTCGTCCTGTAATTTCAGAAAAAGCAAATGATAATGAATTCAAAAATGATAATGCTACTATTTCAGGCTTTACCTTTGTTGTCAATCTAACTCTATGGATAGTATCGGTTGAAGAAGCTTCTGTTTTATTCACTATGATTTTAGGATAATCACCTACTTGCCTCAATGCAAAAGCATCAGGACACCATAACGATGGTGTGATATACCAACGTTTCCGAATCCTACATTTATAGCCTACATGAAAATCTTGCTCTTCCCCATATTTAATATAATTTTTACAAGCTTGTGGCAAATCTTCAAAATCTTTATTAGGAGGTAAAAACAGATACCCTGAATGTTGAGCATCAGAATTATCTTCAAAATCTTCATCCTTAAACTGTATCCCTTTAAAATGAGCGGATTTACTTACAACTTTTTGGGTATAGGCTTTTAACTTCCATTTAGCTACAGTCTCTTTATTCATCATAAAGAAATCATTCTTACCTGTAACTATACCAACATCTACGCTCATTATACTGCTACATGGCTTTATCCTTTTGTCCTCTTTAATCTCTCTTAAAAGTTTAATTTCATTTTCATCTAAGAAGTACTTAGTCCATTTTTCAGAATTGTGCTCTAACGTTTTTACGTCAGACTTTTGAACTTTAGAAATATTAAGACTCTCCAATTCTTTAAGTGTACTTAATTCAACTACTCTAATACCTTTATTCGATTGGACATCTTTTTCACATAGCAATAGAACAACTTCCTGTTGAATATCGCTAAATACAAGTTTTTTAAATGTTACTATCGTAATTCTTGGGAAGAATTTTGCTAAAAAAATTCTCGTTTCAGCAGCATATTTTACTTGAAATAGTTCAGCAGGAATAACCATTCCAAGCTTACCATTTTTATTGAGGAGGCTTGCAGATATTACTAAAAAAGGAATCCAAATATTGGTAAGTTTATTGGGTTTTAAACCTATTTCATTCATCATCTCAAAAGCTCTCTGCCTATGTTCTTCAGGGAAATTTTGATACCGTATAAACGGAGGATTGCCAATAACTATATCGTAGCGAGGATTGCCATTGGAAATATAACTAAAGAAGTCAGAATTTACGATGGTCGTTGAGTTCAATCCATAATTAGCTGCACGCTGTTTCGATTTCTCGGATTCCTTTTTTACTAATTCAATACCTTTAATTAACCCAAATAGATTCTTTTGGGGAACACCTAATTCTATAAATCTTTTAATGGAAGCTTCTATAAAATTACCATCACCACAGCTTGGTTCTAAAACCGTTTGAGAAGGTTTTGTAATAGCCCATCTGCAAATGAAATCAGCAATTGCTTGAGGAGTATAATATCCTCCACGCAATTTTCTTGATTCAATATTCTCTATATCTTTTATTGCCATTTTACTAATCTTCGTTTAAATCAGTTAAGAACATTTCGTCATTTAAAACAACATTCATTTCATCTTCGCTGATTTGATATAATTGGTTTATTAATCCTACTAAACTATTTAACAAATAGTCGAGTTTTCGTTGAAGAATATTTTTCTTCGAACCTATATAGGTTTTATTGTAAGTATCTTTCGTATGAATAAGCTGTTGTACGATTTTAACAATTTCATTATGATTTTTCCTTTGTTCAGCATTATCAAAATCAATCCTTTTAATAGGAATATTTTCTAAGAATTGTTTGCCATGCGAGTAATATGCACCCCTGAATTCACTTGCACCTGCTTTAACCATAGATTCAAATAATGGATGAGCCAAAATACCTAAAATATATAATGGAGAATACGCAGAATTACTTATCAAAGAATAATAAGGGCCGTTTCCTCCTCCTGTAAATTGAAGATTATTTTCATCATAAATGTAACTTGGCTTAGTTGATAAAACGGGCCAAATCAATTTAGGAGATTCATGAAATTTAGTTAAACTTTGAGACCTTCCAAATTGATACCACTTTGGTTCTTTAGAGCCATTAATACTTCGTTTAGAAAGTAGAGTTTTAAAAGTATTTAGATACTTCCATGTTAAAGGATAATTTTCACTAAAATATTCTTCTGAGAATACTTCTGCTTTATCATTTGTGATGATATAAGGAAAAATTAATTGTGCGTTTTCAACGACAGAATCGAACACTCCAAATGAAAGATCATATAGGCAAGGTTTGCAAATTGATTTCTCAATTTCATATTCAATATTATTCTTATTGAATTTATATGTCGACTCAGTTTGTGAGTGTGGTTGTATAATATATATTTTATCAGCACTTGTTTGTAATCCTACAGGAATCTCAGCAATTGCTTTTAATGGTATTGTATCAGCATATCTGATTTTATCAAATATTATCTCTGATTCATGTGACACAAAAATCCAAGGTTCCTCAGTATAAGAATCACTATTATATTCTAAATAGTTAATAGTACCTGCAATAAACTCAGAAGATATATTCTTAATTCTTTTAAATTTGAATTTATCCCTTTCTTCTTTGTCTATAATTAATACGGTTGTATAAGTGCTTCTATTTGGGAACACTTGAGAAACTCCAAAGTGAATAATTTTACAAATGGAACTTTGAGTGCAAATTAAATCACGTAAGGCTTTACCTCCTTTTATAATAAAAAATTTATTAGGTACTATATACCCTAAAACACCTCTATCGTTTAGTAGACTAATAGCTCGCTGAATAAATAGATAGTATTTGTCGAATGTGTCTACCTTTGCTACTGTATACCCCGATATACTACTTTGATAATATTTTACTTCTTCAATAAGATATTTTACTATATTTTGTATTCTTACATATGGAGGATTGCCAACTATTGCATCGAACCCTTTTGTGTCAGTTAAAAAAGGAAATTCATCGCCCCATACAAATGGTTTTACCTTGTAAAGTAATTCATTATCTTCAATAGCAGAAGGATTAAAATCAAAGTATTTTTCGTCTACTAATGAGTTCCCTGATTTAATATTATTGTCTAAGTTTGGAAGTACTTTTTGATGATACCTTGATAAATAACTATTTATTGAAGCCGCATTCTCATTTTCAAGCAGCTTTAAAAATAAACTAAACTTAGAAACTTCCACGGCGTAAGGATTAATATCCACTCCATAAATATGATTTAACAAGAAATCTTGTTTTGCTTTTAATGTAAGATAAAACGTCCCATCAAATCCTTCATATATAATCTCGTCATCCTCTATGTTTTCTGCATTGAGTGCAGTTATGATTTTCTCTAAAATAAAATCGTAGACAGAAATTAAAAAAGTTCCTGAGCCACAGCATATATCAGCAATTTTTAGAAATTGAATATCCTTTATCCCTTTTAGGTCAAAGAGAGGGGAAAGGGTTTCTTTAACAATGTTTTCAACTATCAGCTTTGGGGTAGGAACTACTCCACTTGAAGCGGATACTTCAGGCTCTTCTACAATTAAAATTTCACTTGCACTTACTATTTTTATTTTACTTCCTAAATATCTCTCATATATTTGGCTTAATATAGTAGGGTCAACAACCGAAAAATCATAAGGGCTTTCGGGATAATATAGCTCGTTAAATATTTCTATTAGAATTTCAGACTTCAGATTAATATTTAGTGAAAAATTATCTTCTATAAAATCAAATAACCCTGAGTTATATTTTTTATCTGACTGTATGAATAGCGCTTTAAGCTCTGTATAGTTTTTTATCCCCTTTAATGTTTCATGCTTCTCTATCTCCCGATCTTCGCAAATACGAAGAAATACTATTCTATTTAATAAGCGTTGAACGAGAAAATTAATATCTTCTTCACTAAAGCCTTCATTATTTTGAATTATGTCAGTTGCTAATCGAAATCTCCATGTTTCTATCTGAGCTAAAAAATAATCATCAAATGTGCTTGTATTATTTTGTGTAACTGAAAAATAGTCATCAATATAACCTGATGTTATAGATTGAAAAGACAATAATTGATATAGCTTATCAAATTTTTTGATAAAATCCTTATAATGAAAAACTGCGTATCTTGCGATAGTTACGTCATCAGTGGAGGTCGGTTTGTACCTGCAGTCGTATACTATTATCTTTTCGAAATTAGTCAATATTGAAATACCCAAATTAGCATTCCAACCATATCTGCGTGTTTGGAATGATGACTTAGCAGATTTTTCAATGTCAATAGAAGCTTTTTTAGCTTCTATAAAGAGCTTACGAGAACCCTGTATGCGTAAGGTATAATCAGGATTTTTTTTAGCAATAGAATCGTCTTCTTCTACATCAATAGCTTCCTCCTGAATTACATCACGAAGAAACTGTGATTTACTCGCTTCGTTATCTACATCCCAACCAAAAGTTTTTAAAAGAGGGTTAAGAAAATCTATTCTTAGTTGGGCTTCACTGTATTGTGATGTTTGATATATTGAATACTCTTTTTCGAACGCAAAAATTATCCTTTTTAGCTGTTCAAAACATTCTTCCTTCGTTCGAGTAATATTGTATGCCATTAGAATATTACATTTGATTTTTTCAAATATTCAATCTTCTGTTCAGCAACCTTTAAAGCTTCACTTGCTAAATCTTCATTTCTGATCTCATAAACGAGCCTATCACTTAAATATGCTAACATAAGTTCTTTCTCTTCTGTCTCAAAAAGCTTTGCAAGACGTTTTACTTGTTCTTTCGTAGGTCTTTTATCGCCTCGTTCAATTTTGCTAAGAAGCGAAGGATCTACTTCAAGGGTAGATGCTACTTGGCGTAAAAGCAATCCTTTACTTTCCCGAAATGCTCTAATTAATTCTCCTATGGTTCTCATTTTACAGATTATGACCTGACCAATTTGGTCAAATTTATACGTATAGTTTAAATATTCCCAAATTTTTTAGCAAAACTTACTAACACAAAAATCAATAGGAATATTCACTCAATAAATCATCAATGAGTTTATTGAAAAAAAAATCAATTAACGGTTACTGCTATGTATGTATTTTATAATGCTTTAAACCAATCTTTCTTCACTATAATTTTTTCTACTAATTCAATATCTACTCCTAGCTTTAATTCTTTTAATTTTTCAGCTAAATCAGTCCCATCAATTAAATCAATTGGAGGTGCTCCATCACGCTGTGCTTCTTTTTTAGCTTCACGTGTAAAAGTTCCTGTAGTAATGATTAATCCCTTATCTGCTCGCCCTATCATTGCACCCCTAAAATCTCTAACAATTGATGGTGAGATACTTCCTTTGTAACGCTTAGCTTGGAATATAACATGAAAAGACATGACTCCACCAATCCTTAGCATTCCTTTGCCATCAATGCCACCGTCATTAGTTTTCCCTGTAACTTCGACATTTTGAAAACCCAATTCTCTTAATAATCGCTGACAAAGCTTTTCAAAAGATGCTGGAGGAATTAGCTGCAATTCTTCTATAATCTGTTCTTGCCAAGAAATTTTTTGAATCTCATCATTATCTTCTTGTCCTGAAGAAGACTCCGTTTTTTTTACCTTGTCTTTGTTTAACCTTTCTTGCTTATCTTCTAAAAGTACTTGTTTCCTAACAACATCCTTATCTACTACATTAGTTTTAATTCCTTCTTCTGTTAATGCCCAAACGCCTCTTGAAGAATTTTCTATGAGTCCAAAACGTTTAAGGTAATGCCGAGCCCACGCAAGTCTATATGTAAATTTGCTTGTATTTCCTTTATGAATATCGTTAAGCTGATGATCCGTTAGTTCTAATATTGAAGATACTTGATCTTCAATTTCGCTAATTGATCCTGAATCTCCGAGTTTTTTTAAAGCTGCCAATACCGGATTAAAAAGTTCATCGTACTTATAGGGAAAAGTATCTTTCATTATGTTATAATTATTTCAAACCTTTAAAGAATTCTTCTAAAGTCATCTCGTGGGCATCTAAGATTTGCAAAAGACTTTTAAATTGAAAATTTGTACCTTTTTCCATTCGCCAGTATTGAACACGTGGTAACTCTTTTTCCAAAGCAAAGTTTTCATAACTAGTATATCCAGCATCCTTTCTCAATTTTTGAAGCCTTTTAGATATGGACACTATTCTATCATCCAATAGTTCTTTTTTCTTCTTTGTTGCCATGTTTAACAGATTTATAGCAAAATCCATTAAATGCTCCAATTATATTACCTCTCACAAATAACATCTTTCATGAAATTAATAAAAATTTATAGTATCTTTGATACATATCTATAAACGATACAGCTATGCAAGATAAAAAAGTCGTAATACTGCCTTCCAATAGTGAATTATCAGAAGAAACAGTTCATGCACTGGATGAATTGTTCGGTTCAATAACACCGCAAGAGATCCAACATAGCATCCAGGAGCTTATCTACTTTATACTTATAAATATAGATCCTGAATGGTATCCGAATAATTTTAAGGAGATCATGACCCGGGTTTATTTCCTTGACCAGTTTCTTACAACAGCGAATGAAAAGAATAAGAGCAATGAAAACAGTGATGTATAAAATCATATTTCCACTGTTATGGGTATATGATGCAACAGTTATTATTATCAAAAGGCAGCCGATGAATCCATATGAGCTAATTTGGGTAATTAATAACCTGGGGAAAAGACCAAAACTATGATCATTGAAATTATAATTAAATAAATTGGCATAATTTAAACAGCTGATATGGAAACAACCGCTATAGAAAAAGCCATTGAAGAGCATACGATTGAACAAACCAAAATAATAAATCAGGTAAGAGAATTAAAGAAAACGAAAACAAAACCTGATCGCATAACCGAGTTCAAATTGTCCTTATTATACTTTCAATATGACCTGCATAACCATGCAATTAATGAATTAAAGAAGTCTTTATGTTAATTTTAACGCATATTTAACTGAATTTCAACTCAATTTTAATTATTTTTCATCTGTATTTCAATTACTTAATTATTTTACTAAATTTTTTAGCGCATATTTTAAACAACTTTGGAAAACGTACGTATATTTGTCCACAATCTAATTCAAAAGACTTATGCGACTAAAACTTTCATTGGACGAATCGGAAAAGGTGTTAGCCCCTCACCTGTCAAAATTAACCAGCAGCATTAAAAAAGGCTTTACCGACTATATGGATCTGGTCGGATACGACTGCTATTCCAAGGAGCGTATCATTACGTTTAACTCCAGAACCAAGGCGACCTTAATCCAGAACCTGATTCTGGAACGGGTCAAAGAGAACTTTGCAAACGTCCCTGGTGTAGCGTGTAAAGAATACAAAGGCGTGTTCGGACTTCTGATCGGCAACCAGATTTTTATACGCTTTAATAAGTTCAACAAACGTCTTGAACCAGCTAAAGCAAAAACATTACAGAGTAAAAAGTTTGAAAAGCAGCAGACTGTTATCAAAGGGTTTCCAAGAAAGCCGATGTTTCTATATGCAGGCTATACGTTTACCAGTTCCATGACAGGCATCGGAAGCATCCATCTCGCCCTGCGTGTTAAAGGACATCAGGAATGGATCAAGGAACTCTTTAATGGCTTAACCATTCAGCAACCTGTGGCTACAGCTGCACCAGTAGCAGAAAAGCCGGCCAAACGTGTCCGCGTAAAACAAACCGTTCAAATACAGCAAGCAAGCTAATATGAAAATTATCAAGCTTCGGGATAACAGTCCTGAATTCAATTATAAGATGATCATCCTTGCAAGGGAATCCAGAGGTATCGGGCAGCGTGAGCTTGCTTCCATGGTGGAGACTGACCAGGGCAATCTTTCCCGCATAGAGAAAGGCTCACAGACTCCTGTAAAGGATATGGTCGAACGCATCAGTAAGGCATTGGATTATCCGGTAAGCTTTTTCAGGCTCCAGCATCCTGTCTATGATTTTTCTAAATCGTATTACAGACGCAAGCTTAAAATGCCTAAGAAGGAAATTGAACTCTCCGAAGCAAAGATCAATATTTCAAAAATCAATATTGAAACGCTTATACGTGCCGTAGAGCTTCCCGAACCAAATTACCTGACCTTTGATCTGTCTAAAGATCTGAGTGCTGCTGCCTGCGCTGCGCTGCTTCGCAAGCACTGGAAGCTACCGCATGGCAGGGTCGAAAATTTTACAAAGGTGCTTGAAGATAATGGTATTCTTGTTGCCAATATTGACTTTGCAGGTATTGAAGTAGACGGACATGCAATACTTACTGAAAACAATTTACCGATTATCTTTATCAATAAGAATATTACGGCAGACCGCTCACGCCTGACACTTGCCCATGAGCTTGGCCATCTTTGCCTGCACGTAGGAAAAGATATTTCAGAAGAGCGTGATGTGGAGCAGGAAGCTTTTATGTTTGCAGCAGAGCTGTTAACGCCGGAAGTAGAGATAGCACCAGACTTAAGCGAAGTAAGCATTGAAAAGCTGAAGGAACTGAAAAAGTACTGGAAGGTATCCATGGGATCGCTTCTTAAGCGTGCCCATGTATTAAAAGGCATTAGCGACAATCAGTATAAGTATCTCTGGCAGCAGATGGGCAACCTCGGATATAAAACTGTTGAACCCAAGGAATTGGATTTTGAAAAGGAAAAGCCCAAGCTGTTAAAAGAGATCATCGACGCATACCTGGAAGAGCTGCAATACAGCGAAGAAGAGCTTTCGGAATTGCTGGGATTAAAGCTTCATGAGTTTGCCAGAAGCTATGTTCCCTCAAGACCAAGGCTACGGGTATCCAAAGGAAAGACCAGCTAAATTTTAATCATACATCATGCAGTAAAGCACAGCTTTTTTATAAAAGCTCAATGGGATTGGTATCTGCATACGTGAACAAAACAACATCATGGAAAAAGGATCACACATTTTACTCCCTAATGAGCTGACCGGAGGCGAACTGCCCAGCTGCCATTATCCCTAGCCTGTAATACATTTTATCATACAGATGGTGCTTTCAAAGGAAAGCGCATGGCACTGCATTGTCTTGCTGGTACATAAAAAGGAATCGGTAACAGTTTAACGGAATGCATCATTAATTAACGGATTACAGTACAATGTAAAGGATTTGACAAGTATCATAGTAAGCGTAAGCAACAGCTTTGTATCACCAATACAAACACAGATAGAACGCTTACCACTATGAGAAAGAAAGATGAAAAGTACATTCAGGCTGTCAGCCGGATCGAAGAGTTAACCCGCCAGCTAAAGGAAAACCCGGACGATCACGGCTTACTACAGGAATTATTTAAGGCAGAAGATAAGCTATGCGAGCTTATTAAACAGAATGAAAAGGAAGTAGAAGCTATCCTGAAGCTGGACAGCGAAACGGACGAAGACAACGATTATTTCAACGATTATGACATTACAGAAATATAAAATCAGGAAACTTTTTGA
This sequence comes from Cytophagaceae bacterium, assembly GCA_021151805.1. Lineage (GTDB taxonomy): Bacteria > Bacteroidota > Bacteroidia > Cytophagales > Cytophagaceae > Cytophaga. The sequence continues at coordinate 11,149 of JAGKWN010000040.1, forward strand.
AGTGCGGGAATACAAGTTCAAAGAACTGGTAGAAATCTACAAAGTAGATGCAAAGACCCTGCGTAAATGGATGATGCTTCTTGAAGTAAAGATCAGCCTGGACGGATTGTACTTTAAGATCCGTCAGGTGGAAGCCATCAAGGATACGCTTGGCTTCCCCTACTTCATCTATGATATAGACTGTGATCTGTCCAGTGGTGAAAAGAAAATGATGAGCAAGCCTTTTGAAGTGCGCCCTTATAAATTTAAAGAGCTATGCGCCTTATATAATAAACACCCCACAACCATGCGTAGATGGCTGGCTCCTTTCAAAGAGCAGATCGGTGATCTGACCGGAGGTTATTATCTGATTCCGCAGGTTGAAGCAATCATTGAGCACATTGATCTTCCATATACCATAACAGATGTTACGGAAAGCGATATAGAGCAAAGGAATCCAAAGCAAAGCAAGGTAGCCTGATACAGAACAAGGGAAGAAACAAGAAGCAGTTTAAATGTTCCACATACCTTTGATTCATCATAAAACGAAAAGCTAAGATGAACACAGGCACTGAACATACCCACAGCCATTTATCGGTCTTTCTATTAGGAGCGATCCTGAATATTCTTGCAGTAGTGGATCTTCCAAGTCTGATGGACTATTCCATCAAAGCGATTGCCGGAGGGTTGATCTGGCTCATCTTTAGCCAGATTCATGAGGCATTGAAAATCCGCATGAAAAACAAGGATGCTCAAAAAAATAAAACCGACAAGAACAATGATTAAGGGGAAGCATGTACTTATCGGTATGCTCGGTGTAGCAGGACTTGCAGGCGGAGCATATCTGTTCAATCTAAACAGGCTTTCAGCAGAGTTGGAGGTAGTAAGCAAGGCAGCTATTCATAAGGTTACGTTAAGCGGACTTACCATCCGCATCGATGTAACGCTGAAGAATCCTACAGGCGGAAGCATTAACGTAAAGTATCCGTTTATAAAGCTTCTTTACAGCGATGCTACACTTGGCAGCTCGGAAGTGAGAGATCAGAATGTTGATCTGGCAAAATTTGCAGAACAGACACTTGATCCAATTTACATCAATCTTCCATTCATGAGCCTTGCCAGCAGTGCACCAGCTTTGCTTAAAGAATACCGCAGCACAGGTAAGTTTGACCTGGTCATAAAAACAGTAACGACACTGAACAACACCATACCCTTTTCAAAAACACAAAACATTACCATCGGTTCTCAGAAACAAATCACTTAAAGATCGTATCCGGCAAGCAAGGGAAACAGCATAATCGTTCGTGGGGAGATGCATAGAAATAGTGAAGCAGAATGGAAGCAGATGCAATAAGAAGAGTAAGAAGCGGAAAGGAATACGATTATCTGTTTCCACCTGCAACCGGAAATGATATTACCGTTAAAAAGAGCGCAGACGTAGCCGATACCGTCAGTTTCATTCAGAACAATATTCCTAAAACAACCTGGCAGACAAAAAAGCTTGCACAGTTTGTAAAGGGTAGAAATCTTAATGAAACATGCTCTAAGCTCTGGCACTTTTTATATGAGCATATTCCATATAAAAAGGACGAGGAAGGAATTGAACAGATCCGAAGTCCACGCAGGGTCTGGCATGACCGCAACAGGTATAACAGCAACGGAGAAGTTGGCGTAGACTGCGACTGCTTTACCAGCATCGTCTCCAGTACGCTGCTTGCCATGAGTCCTCCTGTTCCGCATAAATACCGGATCACCAAGTATCCGAAGCGGAACGGAGAAACACCCAGATGGCAGCACATCTATGTGGTTGTCCCTAAAGACGGCAAGCTGGATTACGAGCTGAGCAACCGAGACGATTACATCGTCATTGACTGCGTGAAGAATGCTTATAACGATGAACAACCTTATTTGGAATTTAAAGATTTTGATGCAAAGATGAGACTAGATTACCTGGATGGTTTGGAGGAAGAGGAATACGAGGTACCCAACTCTATTGATGCAAAAGACTTTGCCTCTGTGTATGATGAGGAGGATTTAGGAAAGGTCGGACAATGGCTGAAAAAGACAGTCAAGAAAGTCGGCGACACCGCAGGTAAAGTAATACGCACGCTTAACAAGGTTGCCAACCCTGCAACAATCCTTTTACGCAACGGCTTTCTGATAGCCATGAAGATTAACCTGCTGAATGTAGCGAAGAAACTGCGCTACGGCTATGTAAGCGATGAACAGGCACGTCAGATGGGAATGGATCTTTCCGTGCTTGCAAAGGTGCGTAAAGTAAGAGAGAAAGCTGAAACAATCTTTTATCAGGCAGGCGGTAAAAAGGAAAACTTAAAAAAAGCGATCCTGAACGGACATGGCAACCGAGACAAGAAAGTCCCTTTAAGCGGTCTCTTCGGACTTGGAGATGTGTATGCCGATCAGGATGAATACGACATCATAAACGGCACCGGTCACTTAGGTCAACTAGGTGATCCTGCCACAGGCTCTGCGATTGCAGCTGCCATGACGACTATGACGGCACTAGCTGCTGCCTTAAAGCAGGTAAAGAACCTGTTTCCTAAAGGTGGAAAAGAGGCAGACAGTTTCAATAGCGAAACAGATACCGATCCTGGTGCAGCAGCCATTGACACATCGAATATTTCAGTTTCAGAGGACGGCGATATTCAGTCCATGACCCTAGCTCCTGCTACTATGAAAACTCTTGCACCTGCTACTACAACTGCTGTTACTACTTCTGCCAGCGACCAGGGATCACAGATTCCGGCTACAACAGATGATAGTGCTCCGCCCGAAGGCTTTTTCGCTAAAGCCGGAGCCTGGATCAAGAAGAATCCGATCCCTACTGCCCTGGTTGTCGCAGGCATCGGAACAGGCATTTATTTTCTGACAAAAAAGAAAGAAGGTCTTTCAGGACTTGATGGAATTTCAGGCAGGCGACAGACAAAACGAAAGCCCCGCAAAAGAACCGGAAAGAAAACAGCAAAGAAAAAAACCTATAAAGCAGTAAGAATACGATAACCATGGCAAAAGCGAAAAAAAGAAAACGGACTTCAGGCACACGTACACGAAGCAATTCTTCTGCTTCTGCTGCCAGCGTTCTTACAAAGGAAGTATCAAGAAAGGAAATCGGCTTTGCCGTGCTTTCCTTCTTCGGAGGCACTATCATGGGTGCAGCACTCGGCAAATATTCCGGTCTTGGCGGGCTTGCCATTGCAGGTCTGGGCGCATGGAAGAAAAACATGTATGCAACCAGCCTTGGTGCAGGAATGTTTTTAAGCACCGTCCCCAAAGCAGCAAGTACAGGCACAGACGGTATAGCAGTTGGAGAGATCGACGGTATCAGTATGGAATCGATCAAAGAAAATACAAAGAACTATTTTCAGACCCTTGCAAGCAAGCTGATGCTGAAAAGTTCAGAAGCTGTAGAAGGATTAAATGGTGAAGGAGAAGACGATGTAACCTACTTCATCAATCCGTATACACAAAGCGCTGACAAGCTTGATACCAGAGCGCTTGACCGCATACAGGAACAGATCGCCCAGATGAACACTCCTGTAAACGGAACATTCGGAGAACCCGATTTCACAGAGAGAAACTTCTAAGATTTATTTCAATTCATTCATTTAACAGAGCAGCCAAACTGCTCTGAACAGGTAAACTATTGTCAATAATTTAAACTATACACACATGATGGATGCGTTAGGAATGCTTGCAAAATCAGAGTACGGAAATGCAGGCGATTTGATGGGACTTGATGATGTAGATAACGAATTACTAGGTTATCTGAATGCACTGGATGTAGTATCCAGACAAAAGGTATTGCAGAAGCTTAATAAAAGAACAGTCGGTTCACAAGGCTCAAGAGCAGAAATGGAAAAGTTCTTTGCAGAGCTTCCAAAAACAATCAAGGAAGGATTGCTATCCGGTAAGCTGCGCCTTGCAGATACCGTGGTCTACACCATTAAGCCCATCAACGGTGCAAAGACGGTGAAGATGATGGAGAGCCAGGATGTAAAAGAGATCGGCCTTCGCTCCCTTTCCCAGGGCAGACTGCCGAAAAACTCTGCCCTGCTGGTATCGGGCGTAGTACTACTGCAAGGCGTGGCAGCATCACTGTCAACAGACGATCAGAAAGCTACTGTGTTTGATACCATAGACCATGTAGGTGCCCTTTCCACAGGAGAATTTACTCTGAAGGCAAATAAGAAAAACATCGTGGATTCAATTTCAAACTACGTGTTTAAAACCAATGAATTCCACAACGTCACCAAAGGCTATTACAAGCTGGCTAACCCTCGCCTGATCCATGACGATGTCGACATTGAATGGGAAATAGACCTTGGTACTGTAAACGGGATTGACCCGAATATGGTGCTCTTCGGAGGTCTGCATGGAACCATTACAATTCCATAAGACCAAACATGGATACATGCGGATGAAATGCATCCGCATGTTTTTATAAACCTGTCACTCTATTGTAATGGAAGATAAGAAGTTTGTTAAAAAGCGATACAGCTTTATTGTCGATACGCCAGGTACCAGCTACTCAAAAAAGTTTGACCTGGATAAAAACATCAAGCTGGTAAGAGGCATTCTGATAAGCAGCGACAAGCCCGATCTGCTGTTCTTCAGGGGCTCTCAGAAGATCACCGTGAACGGAGAGGAACTATTTCCCGAAGACTATGAATCCAAATTGCTAATGTCAGGGATCAGCGTACCGCCCGATCAGAAATATGCAGACCTGGGCGATGGCGTGATAGCAGGAAACGGAGAAGTGAAAATATCTTATAAAGATTCTGAAAACTCCACCACTTCCTTCAGCAGCTACGAAGTGAACCTATATCTGATGTGCGAACTGGCATGAGCGAAATCAAAACAAAAAAGAGAGTAATGGTTGTTCGGCTTGAAATAGACGAAGCTACTCCCTTCCGGCAGTTTGAAATCAAGCTTCCGGCAAATGTAAAACGGGTAACAGGTATGATGGTCACTACGACACTGAAGTTATGGATCGATTAGGAGTTATCAGCTTTCAGGCACTTGATGATTCAGATGTGTTCCTTGCCCAGGATGTATTTATGGATGGCTACGATGGTACGGATTCCATTTCTTATAACATACCTGAACCATTTAACATAGAGCAGTTCTCTATTTACAACGGAAAAGTACCTTCCATGATACCCGTTACAGTAGACGGTGATACATCGGTGATTTACGGCTGGTTCAAAGGAGACTTCTATCCTTATGCCTACACGATCCGTGTATACGTGGAATACGAAACAGATGAAGAATCTTAACACATAACAAATGAGCGAGCCGTTTATTCTGTCCATCATTCCTGAACGGATCAGGCAGCTTGGATATCACAATTATCATATCCGCTATCGGGATGTATCAGTAAAGGCAAACGCAAAAATTGTACTTCCGGCTTTCAATGAACTGTGGTTTATATCCGGTGATCCAAGCGGAATAAAAGTAGAATCGGGCTACGGCATGTATGATTCCACCGGAGCTTACGTCTATGACAATACGCATCAGCACCGTGGAGAGATTACCATCACCAATCCCGATACAGATAACAAACGCATCAAATTCATTCAGGTCATTATCATTAATTAGTTCGTATGGCAATTATCGGAAAAGAAAAATATACGCAGGAAAAAATAGATAAGCTTCTGGACTATCTGAAAATGTATCACGACATGGGACAACCCATCGACTATGAAATAGTCATTGATGGATTCAAGGCAGTCAGAAGAACGGATAATCCTGACCTGTTTTCACTCTTTGAAAACTTTGTCAATGCAGATACCCGCTCTGTAGAAATCCTGTTCTATCAGGGCACATCCAACAACAACGACAAGCACATCTTTACCATGCAGGAAGAGCCTAAAGAATTGGGTTTAAGCGGTATTGATATAGACAACAAAATTCAGGATCATGTTTCCAAAGCAAAGAAGGAATGGGAGTTTGAACAGCTTAAAAAAGATTCTGAGGAATGGAAAGCCTATGCCGAGGAGCTCGAAGAGGATATTAGTAAGCTGGAGAAAGAACTACTGGAAGTTAAAAGTGCTCAGTCACCGCTTCACGGTTTTCTTGGTCAGTTTGGTTCGTCTCTTGTATCAGGTATAGTTAAGCAGAACCCACAGATCGCAGATAAAATACCAGGGCTTTCAGGTCTTCTGGAACCAACCGAGAAACCTAAAAGCAATGAACCGGCACCAGGAAGCGATATCTCCTTTACAAGTGCAGAACCTGCTGCCGATCAGGAAGCAGAAGAAGCACTCACATTTGTAAAGCACATCCGAAGCCACTTTCAGGGCGATAAGTTTGATAAGCTTATGCAGATTATTGACCTGCTGGCCATCAGTCCTTACAAACTGGAAGAAGTCATTAACCTTTTAAACAACTAACACCCATGACTACACATAAATTCAACGATGTTCCTGTTCAGGGAGGCTCCCAAGCCGAAGCGTCCGAAAAGCTGCGTTATGCACTTGTGCTGACCAAGCATTTCAAAGGTCACGAGTTAAAGCGTCTGGCTGAAGTCGTGGAAAGAGAGCCGTCCAAAGTTGCCTTTGCCAAGCAGGCATTGGGTCTGTAACAACCAAGTGTTCGTGAAGGAATGAAGAGAAGAAGAAAGCGTACACGCAGTCCGGCTCATTCCGGTGTAGATGACTTTAAGACGATCGTCATTTATTCAACGCTTGGGATTGCCACTGCTTCCGGTGTCTTTCTTGCAGGCAGGCACTTTTACAAAAAGTCAAAGGCTAATAATGTCGAAAAGAAAAGCTTGCAGGAAGGCAATCCTGCTACCTATGCCAAGCAGCTGAAAATGGCTTTCGATAACGATACCTGGTTTGGCTGGGGTACCAATGAAGAGCAGGTGTTCCAGGTCTTCAACCAGATTCCCTCCAAAGCCTTTTATCAGAAAGTGCAGAACGCCTATGCCGACCTGTATGGAAGAAGCCTGAACAGCGATCTGGAAGATGAGCTTTCAAGCAATGATTACAACACGGTCATACGAATATTAAGCAGTAAAAACACAAAGTAATGTCAATCAAAAAAAGACAGCAACGAAAACGAAAAGCTAAGGCTGGCATAAGCCCTGAAAGAGCCTTTCTGTATGGCGTAGGTGTACTTGCGGTTGGCGGAGCTGTGTACTTTACCGGAAAGCATCTTTTACAGAAAAAGCAGGATACTTATAGTGAGCCAACCGATACAAATGTTACCATTAACCTCACACAAAGCGCTGCATCCACAAAACGTTTAGCCAGTGCCTCTGACGCCTTCCCTTTAAAACCTGGAAGTAAAGGCACACGGGTAACGCAATTACAACAGGCTTTACAAAGCATCCTTGGAGTAAAAGTACTGGAGCAGTATACAAAGATTGACGGCATATTCGGAAGCGGTACATCAAAAGCATTAAAGGCTGCGGGCTTACCTGCAACAGTGAACGAAGATACCTTTAACAGCATCGCTGCAAAAGATCGCTTTATTCCCTTACCTGTAGAAACGCCTCAAAGTCTTGGCGGTAAGCTCTACATCTATGCAACCGGAAAAAACTTTGACGGTGCAATGACAGTGTTAAAGCAACTTAATACAACGGCTGACTACTCCGCTGCCAACAGTTCCTTTATAGGCTCACAGATCTTTTCTGTTTCAAAGTCTATTGTAACCTATCTGCTGGATGTCGCTTTCCCGAATAACCAGCTGGCAAAGGATCAGATCAAAGCTGAATTCAAACGCATGGGCTTAAAGCAGGATGATGCAGGCAAATGGAGCCTTTCAGGCTTCACAGGCTACAACGATCTGGTGACGATCATTGACACCTATGTGCTTACAGCAAATGGCATACGAATTCCGGTGAACCGCAATACCATATTAGGTGAACAGACTACAATTAAAAATGGCATGACGGGCTTTCGTTCCATAGACGGTGGGCTCTTCAGCGTTCCGACCAGCCATGTAACCTATGTTTAATTTAAAATGATAGAGGGGTATGACAAGAGAAGAATACATTGAACAGTTTAAACATGTAGTCATTGATTCGGTGACAGGAACAGGCTTGTTTCCATCCGTTACAATGGCGCAGGCAATCCTTGAAAGCTCCAATAAATACGGACAACCAGGTGCAAGCACGCTTGCAAAGGAATACAACAATCACTTCGGCGTAAAGGCTGACAGAAGCTGGAAAGGTAAAAAAGTAAATATGCGTACCCGTGAAGTCTTTAATAACAACAGCGTAATGATCGGAGACTTTTTCAGGGTCTATGACAATGCTGCTGCTTCCTTTAAAGACCGCAACGCATTTCTTGTAAAGAATCAAACCTATACAAGAGCAGGTGTATTCCTGGCACAAACGCCCGAAGCACAGGCAGACGCCTTGCAGCGTGCAGGCTATGCTACCGACCCGAAATACGCCAGCCTGATTAAGGCACTCATTAAAATGTACAACTTGAAGGAGCTGGATGAGATCGAAAGAAAAAACGGCTCATCCTCCATGGTAGCCTGATAGCTGTTGCTTTGGGGGTAAGTATTGGCGGATTGTATTACTGGAATGAACATCGGAAAGGAGACTAAACGTGCTGTCTAGGATTAAAGTGATTTTAAAACGAAGAACTTATAAGCTCTATACAAGACCGTATGAGCTCAACATCGTCGGGTTACGGTCTAAGCAGACCAAGTCCAACGCTTTCGATGATGAAATTCATGTGTTCTATAAAACGGATAAGCGAAAATGGAATTATCATCTCTATAAGGCAACAACCGATCCGGGTACTTTCTGGCTGAAGAATCCTACCTATCCTCAGGGCACAGCCATACTAAAAGAAGGTCAGTATGAAAATGCCTATGCGCTGGGTTTGCATCAGGGCAAGTATACTGCCCTTGTTGAAATAAAGCCAGTGGTTGTCATGCGGGATTATGACCGTAATGCGATTCTCGATTTCAAAAATGGGAATGTTCAGAAAGGTTCTTTTGGAATCAACATTCATCATGCAGCAAGCAAAGGAAAGACGCTCACAATCGACAAATATTCTGCCGGATGTCAGGTCTTTCAGAGTGCCGAAGACTTTAAACAGTTTATAGGATTGTGCGAAAAGCACAGAAGCTTATATGGAAATGTATTTACCTATACGCTCATTGATTTCAGGGCTGTCAGAAAGATTACATTAAAACGTCTTGCAATGGCTGCTTCCATGCTGGCAACAGCGGTACTGGGTATCATCTTTAACCGAGGCGACAAATGAAAATTCCACGTCCGCCCTATCATGGGGCAACCAATGAGCTGCTTTATGCCTTGCTTACAGGCGGGGACTGCATCGGATACGAGGATCTTTCCATTTACAGCATGTATCCAAGCGGATTAAGCTATCCTGAAAAAACAGCTTATGCGCTTATCATAGTTGAAGCAGATGCCAGCACAAGCAATAAAGCAGAGGTCTTACGGTTCAGGGAGTTTGATTCGCAGAACATGCCTCCTACTGATTATAGCGGTATGCCTCTCGGACATTTATCCATATACGAAGTCAAGGGCGCACACAACCTGGCGCACTTTCAGGCAATCGGAATAGAACAAAACAAAGTACACACCTTACGCATTCAATACTTCGGATAGCATGCAGCTCAATAAGATCAAACGTTACGATATTCCATCTTCATCCTCATCCACAGGCGGTGTTTCTTCTGTGAACGGCATGAGCGGGGATGTTGTGATTGGCAACGTCGGAGGTCTTACCTGCTATGTGAATGCCTTGGGTGGCAATGATGCAACAGCAGAAGCTGGCAATCCGCTGCGTCCCTTTCAAACGCTGCATGGTGCCGTGTATGCGGTACAATCAGGAGGATTAATTGAAGTATTTGCCGGAATCTATTATGAAGACGACAATACCCTGCCATTAGGGCTGTTAATCAATAGCTATGATTTCTATTTTCATCCGAATGCCATCGTGCATTACTACGGAAACTATGGCTTGTACATAAGCAGCAGCTGGATAGACGGAAACATCTATGGCTACGGAAAATTCTATACCTACGCTCCTACCTTTACCAATTTCTCCGGAGCTGCTATCTGGGTAGAGATATACAGCACACAAAAACTCTTTGAATTTGTCTTCATTGTAAGCGCATACGATTCTTCTGAAACAGATTCCATTCTCCTGCATATCGGCACCTGCGCCAATACAGGAACTACATGGACATTTTCAAACCGCATCTTATCAAGACGTGGCACTACGATCTTAATTAACAGCGGAGCAAGATGCACGTTTGCACCAACAACCGGATTCATTCAGAACACAGGTAATAAGCCTGCCATTGTTATGAACAATCCTACGGAAGCTTCATTTATCAATTTGCCTGTCAATGGATACGGCAATTCTTTTGGAAGAAACCAGCCAAAGCTTGTCACCATTTATGCCTGGTTTAATACGCAGAAAATATCCTTTAGAAACTGTACTGTTTATTACATAAGCGATATGGTTTCCTACCGACTGATTGAATTCCTTGGGACTGTAGATGCTTCGGCAGGAGTTACGTTCAAAGATTGCCTTCTGATAAACAGTTCTGAAAGCTCTACAGCTCCTAAAGGCAATTCCATATTTACCTATTATCCCATCAATGTACGGATTATGAATACGTATGCATCCGCTGCAACGGGAGGAAGCGGTGCAATAACAAATCTGATTACACAGGGAAACAAATTAATGATTGATCCAAACGTCAAACTATGAACGATCCGATATACAGTATTTCTTCTTTAACACTGAACACAGCAAAAAACTGTGTCAACATATTATTCAACTTCCGCTATGAAGGCAAGCTGCAAACAGCCTTTGCATGCATTGATTATAACGATGCCAGTAAAAGCCATCTGACACGAGATCTTTCATTGCTTGGCAGCCAGCAGGAAGTGGAAGCAGTTATTATCCAGGCAATGCGGGATTCGATGTATTACATCAATTATCCTGAACGGGATATTATCATCTAAGCCATGAAAGCGGATCAGGTTTCCTTAAACAAGCGGATCGAACAATTTCTTGCAGAAAAGAAATTATCTAAAAAGGCTTTTACTGCTGAAGAAATTGCATTCATTCAAAGCTATGAAGGCTCCGGCGGACAGGCAGGCAAAGGTGCAACAGGACAAGGTCTGCTACATGAATTCTATACGCCCGATTATGTAGTAGAGCTGCTTTGGGAGCTTGCTAATAGATTCGGTTATGACGGAGGCAGTATTCTGGAACCTTCCGTGGCAACAGGCAGAATGTTTAAGTATGTGCCTAAAGATGCTATCTGCGTTGGCTTTGAGATCAATCCGGTATCCGCTGAAATTGCACGACTCTCCTATCCAAATGCAACAATTCATACAGGCTTCTTTGAAACAGCATTCCTTGAAGCACCACGGTTTACCAAACGTATGAAAAGCGGACTTACCTGGTTAAAGGAATATCCGTTCAGCCTTGTGATTGGAAACCCGCCTTATGGGAAATATAAGAATTCGTACAGTTCCTATTTTCCAAGCCCTGCTATGGCACAGATTGAGATGTTCTTTATCTATTACGGTCTTCTTCTGTTAAAGAAAGGAGGTCTTCTCATATACGTCATATCCTCTAATTTTCTGCGCAACGGAAATACCTACGATAAGGCAAAGCAGGAGATTGAAAAGATTGCTGTCATAGAAGATGCGTACCGCCTGCCTCCGGTCTTTAAGTCCTCACAGGTTCCGGTAGATATTATTGTATTACGAAAAAAGTAAAAGCTATGGAAGATAAAGAAGTGCAGCAGTCTGTACGTGCTGAAATCAGAAAGCATTTAAGCCAGTGTACGGAAGCCAGTACACCAAAAGTATTTGCGCTACTGCAAACACCGGAAGGTTACCGCAAGGTGGAAAGCATGGTCATATTTATTTTAATCTATGACCAGATCACCATTGGTGCAGCAATCAGCAACATTGAAGCGGAGCTGGTTTAAATGAAGCAGCGTCCGGCATACTACAGAGCTAGACTAGCGGTACTTGCCTCGCTTTCAAAGACAGGCAGTGAAGCAAAAGATTCTATGAATCAGGTGCTGATCCGCAACGGGGTCTTTCCTGAAAGCTACAAGGAAGAAGCTCTTATTGCAGACTGGCTTAGCAAACATGCTGTATCCGATGCACCGCTCACATTCAGCGAGCTATGCAGATACAACAACTGGTTTAACCTGCATCCGGAAAAGATAGCGGGAAAAGAGTTGACTTCTACTTCCATCCAGTTTCCTTTAACTATTGCAGGAAGTAAAGAAGATGTTATCCGAACGATCCGTGAATCCATAAGTCCTAAAGTATCTATGTTTTTAAAAGAAAAAGCTATTCTGTTTAAAAAGTCGTTCCAGCCAGACCTTTCCTCCGACTGGAACGACTTATCAGGCTTAGAAGAGTTGGGCGAACTGGTACAGCAGGAAATCACTTCTAACCTGGAAGTGCTTAAAAAAGCAGTAGAGCATTCCCGTCAGGAAAAAACCTATACTGCTTCAGATAAGCTATCCTTTCAGGAAGTTGTTGCGCTTTACAACAAAGGTATAACAGAGGATGAAATCATTGCATGGGTATGGTATAAGCGCAGTCTTGGCATTGCTATGAAAGGCTGGGAACAGTACTTCTTACCTGATACTGGACAAGCGGGTGAAATGATCTATACCGTGAGAGCCACCCAAATTAAGGACAACCATTTCAGAGACATGGCTGAAGTGAGTGCCGGTGTATTCTTAGGTAAACCAACCCGCTTTAAAAACGAATACGCTGGTGTTGTCTACATCATTTTTACAGCTGTCAATGGAGACAAGCAATACGTTGCTGAAAAAGATATACGTATTGAAAAAACTTCCATTAAAACAGATCCGGCTTCGTTAGATGCGCTGGTTAAAAAGGGTGTGCTGTTCTACCATCAGGGCGATCTTGTTCCCTATCCCATCTATGCTTATGGCAATATGTATGACCGTGAACTGGAACTTCAAAACGACAAGGAGTATATTCTTTCTGCTTACGGCTCACAGGTATTCAGCAGCCACGAAGAAATTATTGTAAAAGCAAAGCCTGACCTTTTGAGCATCTTTAATCCCGATGAAAAGATGCGTCCTAAGATCCTTTCTATATCCGGCTTTGCAGATGAATTTATCATTCATGAGTTAAAAGAAGAAACAGGTATTGAACTGGATGTAAGAGAGCACGGACACACGTTAACAGGTGCTTTTTATTACTACCTGCAAAGCCTGCCCCGTGAGACGTTCAAAAACTCAACAGCACATGATATCTGGACATACCACGTCCAAAGCAAAAAGATTACAGATAAAGATTTATCTGAAGAACAGCGAAAAGAATTAAGAGCCAATGCACGAAACGAAGGCGAAGAGCTGTTCAGCCGTTTCCTTTTTGAAGGATTGACATTCGAAGATCAGGAAAAGCTTAACTTATCCTGGAACAGAATCTATAACGGTCAGTCTTCTATTGCTTATCATAGAATACCGATAGGCTTTGAATGCTCGGCAAAATTCAAGCAGTTCAATTTACACTTCACTCCTGCCCAGCGCGAAGGTGTTGCTTTTATGGAAGCTGTCGGCAGCGGGATTGTAGCGTACGATGTAGGCGTTGGTAAAACAATGACTGCCATCATAGCCCTTGCTCAAGCCATCTACAGCGGTAAAGCGGTGCGTCCGTTAATTGTTGTTCCAAATCCCACATACGGAAAATGGATCAAGGAAATTATCGGCTATACCGATCCTGCCAGCAAAACATTTATTCCAGGTGTGCTATCCAATACAGGCATTGAGCTTAATGAGTGGTATAACCTTGGAACCGATCAGTTAAAAAGCCTTGATCTGACTAAAAAGATCAAGGCTAAAACCATTACCATTCTTACTTACGAAGGATTTAAAAAGATTGGCTTTTCAGAAAAAGTCATGGATCAGATGTTTGTCGAATTAACCAACATCTTATATCAGTCCAGTGAAAAGTCCGCACGGGATAAGGAAATTGACTATCAGAAATACCGTGAAAAGATCGGTGTCGGTCTGAAAGGCACGGAAGCAGACATTGACACGCTTGGCATTGATTACATCGTCATAGATGAGGCGCACCGATGCAAAAACATCTTTGAAGGTGTGAAGGCTGATGAAGACGGCAAGAAACGTTTCGGCATAACAGGTGCAGTGAGCGAAACAGGTATCAAAGCATTCTTTCTGTGCAATTACATTCAGCGTACTTACGGGCGAAATGTGATGCTGTTAACAGCTACGCCTTTCACCAACAGTCCGCTTGAAATTTATTCCATGCTTTCCCTTGTGGCGTATGAAAGCATGAAAAAGCTGGGCATTTATAACATCCATACCTTCTTTGAATTGTTTGTTTTAGAACGTACCGAGTATGTCGTTAACTATAAGGAAGAGATCGTACCAAAGGATACGGTTAAATCCTTTAACAACCGTATGCTGCTTCAAAAGCTGATTTATAACCACATCAACTATAAGACCGGAGAAGAAGCAGGCGTGAAACGTCCGTGTAAAATCAATCTTCCACGCATCAACACATACGAGAACGGTAAGGTGAAACGCCTGCCACCAGCACAGCAGGTTCTCACCTATCTTGCCATGACTCCGCTTCAGCGTCAGAACCAGAATGAAATTACGGCTCTTGCCAAAAGTGCAACAAACGGACAGCTTAATATGTCCGCTATATTCCGTGCGCTGAACTTTAGTCTGGACAACGCATTAAGTCCGTTCCTGTATGCCGATGCACCCGAAGATTACAAGGAGTTTGTTGAAGAATCGCCAAAGATTAAATATGTGATCGAATGCATTGCTTCTGTTAAGCACTGGCATGAAGAGCGTAAGCAGGAAGTATCCGGTCAGGTTATTTACATGAACCGTGGCAAGGAGTTCTTTCCACTCATTAAGGAATATTTAGAAAAAGAGACCGGATTTAAAAAGGGCGTAAAATGGAACCGCATCTCTTTGGATGAAGTAGAGATCATTACTTCTGAAATGAGCCAGGCTCGGAAAGAAAACATCAAGGAAGCATTTCTGGATGGTATAGTAAAGATAATCATAGGTACAGCAACCATTCGTGAAGGCATTGACCTGCAACGCAAAGGAACAGTCATCTACAACTGTTATCCCGACTGGAATCCCACTGATATACGCCAGCTCGAAGGACGTATCTGGCGTCAGGGAAATGAGTTCGGTTATATCCGTTCTGTAATGCCACTCGTGCAGGACAGCATGGACGTGTTTGTCTTTCAAAAGCTGGAAGAAAAAACAAGTCGGATCAATGACATCTGGTACAGAGGCGACAGAGGAAACGTGCTTGACCTGGAAGCCTTAGATCCCGAAGAAGTAAAGTTTGCGTTAATCACAGACATAGAAGTGATCGCTAACATGAAACGCAAGCTGCTCAAAGCTGAAATGGAGCGGAGGCTGAATGTAGTGAACGGAAGCCTTGATACGCTGGCACGCTTTGATATTATCCTTAGACGCTTTTTTGCATTACGGCAGCAGGCGATTGAGCATCTAACTAAAGCGAAAGTACGGTTATCTGAAATTGAATTTACGCAGTTCAGCTATCAGCGGTATTCAGAGAAAGAGATTGCAAGTGTAAAAGAGGAAGTAAGAGAAACGATGCTTGCAATCGAAACGTTTCTTGAATCCTCTACGCAGACAGATAAGGAACTCCTGCGTATCGGACGGGTACTTTCTAAAGACATCTATCCGGTGGACACCCGCAATCATTACCTGTTCTCTGAATTCAAGCAGTATTTATCCAATGTAAAAAAAGCAGAGAAGACAATTCTCTCGCAAAAGGGATTTACGATCAATGACAACATACAGGAAATTATCGGTGCTTACAAAAGAGATCAGGGAGCGATTGAAGCGGAAATCATGCATGCTGATTCAGATGAATTCTTTGAGATGCTTAAAGCGGAAGCCACACAAAAGAAATCAGCTCTGGCTGTAAACGGTGCCACCGTAGAAGAGCGGGCAGCGGAGTTTGCAAAGCTGAATTACCTGCTTTCCTACAAATCCATGGATGTGAGCTCAGACAGCTGCATGCTGCCGGATAAGGAACGTGTTGCTATTCCTATTGACGATGGAGAGCAGCGCAAGCGAAAACTAAAGCTGAAAGCCAAAGCCCTGAAATTAAAACTCACGTTACAAAACGCTGCCTGAAAATGATTACTACCCATAACTATATAGAAAGCATCGAACAGATTGGTATCAGCAATCTGCCTGTCCTTTTAAAGAACTTTCACAACGATTTAAAGGAAGGCACAAATGATTTTACAGACTGGAGCGTGCTCGAAGATGCAGACATCAAGGAAAGTACAGAACTGTATTTTAAAGAGCTTTCAAAGCTGCTGCCGTCTAAATCAAAACATGCTAAAGAATCAAAAGCGAAGGTGGCTGCTCCTGCTAAAAGCAAGTCTGTGTCAGCCAAAGCAGATAAGTATTTTGTCGGTCAGAACATCATACTTAAAGCTACAGGTGAGCATGCCGTAATTAATAAAATATTCACCATCAAATCAGGAAATTTTGTTCCTGGTCAGGAAGTACAAACCCCCAAGATTGAATACTCCTTTACCATCAATACAAAGGATTCGATTAAAACGGTGAATGAAGATGAAATTACAATTACGGCCTCTCCTGCTGCGCATAAAAGTACAAAGGTTAACAGCGATGCGCAGCAGGTAGAAAACACGAGCGAAGATGTAAAGTTTATCAAAAGCTTTGTTGGCTTTCACAATAAGCAAAAGACGCATGCACAAATCAGAAGTCTTTTAACAAGGCTGCAAAAAGCCATCACGCATAGACTGATTAATAAAGATTCTGTCTATGCTGCTGAAATAGGTATCGTGCAGGACAGGCTTATAAAGCTTGCCAGAGCTACAGAAAGCAGCGGTGGTGCTGATATAAAAATAGAGAACGCTTTGCTTTCTAAGCTGTCTGCTATTGCAGGCGGTGAAATTATGTATAGCTCCATTGCCTATCTGAAACGATACATCGGCATGCAGTCCAAAGATATTGAAAAGTCTAAAGCGGAAAACTTCGTTAAACAAGCAGAGAAAGCAATCAGCAATGGCAAAGTTGAATCCGGCGATCCGTACCTGGACAGACTTAAAGCTGCCATCAAAACAGTTAAGAACTACATCGCTGGAAAAGATAAAGTAGTGAGTATTTCCCGAACCGAGCTAAACGGCTTGATGGGAATCGTTGAAGGCTGTGGCTGCGGGCTTGCCGGAACAGAAGACGATAACAATGAGATCATGAGCAGCATGGACTTTGTGAACATGAAGTTTGATACCATTGGCTTTACAGGCAAATGGCTTGATCTGATCGGTGATCCTTCTCCCGGCTTTTCAGCCATGATCTATGGAAAGCCTAAGTTCGGTAAGTCTTATTTATGTATGGACTTTGCCGGATACTTAGCAAAGAATCACGGTAAGGTATTGTATGTAGCAAGCGAAGAAGATCTTTTCATTACGCTTCAGAACAAAGTGCGTGAAATGGGTGCTGCTGATCCGAACTTGCTGTTAACAGGCAACATGCCAAAGGATCTTACGCCATATAATTTCATCTTTCTGGACAGCGTCAGCAAGCTGGGACTTTCACCGGAAGATCTGACAAATCTTGAAAAGCAATATCCGCTTATTTCTTTCATCTATGTGTTCCATGTTTGTAAGGATGGAAACTTTAAAGGAAGAAATGATTTTCAGCACGACGTGGATGTTGTGATTGAAGTGCCTGAGAAAGGACATGCCGTTCAATACGGACGCTTCAATCAGGGCGGTGAGATGAACATCTTTGAATACAATGACGCAGCTTAAATAAGTTTTAATTCTAAACAACGATTGATTATGTGGGAACTGGTAAAAGGATTATTTACAAGCGGTAAAATTCTGGATAGTGCAAGAGGCATTATTGATGAAGTGGTGACATCCAAAGAAGAGAAAGCAGAGCTCTACATCAAGTTTGAGCAGATGCTCAATCAGCATGAAGAATCTATTTTAAGCATGGAGGTTAAAGATCGTGAATCTGCACGTCTCCGTGAAATTGAAACAGCTAAGGTCGGAGCAAGAAACTTTACGCAGAATATTCTTGCCTACTTAGGTGTGATCGGCTTCTTTGCTATGATGGGCTATCTCCTATCCAATGGCTTAGGCAAGATGAGTGCTGAAGAAAGCTTCATCATCGGTAACCTTACAGGTATGGCGGGAGCAATTGCTAAGGATATATTCGGATACTACTTCGGTAGCTCTAAAGGTGAGCACGACACCAGACCGCAGGCCTTTGACTGGCAACGATTCAAGAATTCAGATGAGTTTAAAAAGATTAAGGAATTGGGGAAAGAGAAAGGCAAACAATAGATTTGCCTTTCACACTAAACTATATAATCTATGAACATTGAAGAAATTTTAAAGTGCATCTTAACAATCGGATCTGGAATCTCAACACTAGTTGGTGTTGGATTAACAATCCGTTCATTAGCCTTAAAGATTTATAGGGCTAATGTTTTTCAGAAACGTACACCTTTACCAATTGAGAGTATTGGTTGTGACACTCTAAGTGCAGAGGTATTACAAGACCTTGAAATAATAAAGCAATTTCAAAAAAGAGGTATACCGTATTTGGAAGAAGAATCAAGACAACTACTATTTTGGTTGCGGAAACAAATTAATGGAAGATTGACATACAAGGAAATTGGTGAACTAAAAGATTTAGTGCAGTTGAATAATGAAAATAATGTTCAAATTATCCTTCCTTCAGGACATAAATTCTTAACACGTTTTACGATTGGGGTCTACATATTCTTTGGTATAATCTTAAGCTTAACTGTTTTTACGATTGCAGGAGGTTATTTGACTACAATTAAAGATTCATATTTGTTAATATACCAGTGCTTTCTGATTGCATATATATTTTTCTTCCTTTCGAAAATGTATTCGCCTATTTATAATGCAAAAAAACTCATAAAAATTATGAATGGTAAAGAATACATTTATCCAAGCGAAAAGTAGATTGGCAGTGATTCAAAAAATCTGATGAGTTTAAAAATATAAGAAAGGAGGAACACAAATAGATTGTTAACAAATATGATGAATTGAAAATAATTGTTGGTATCAAATTTGGTATGTGAAGATGGAAGCGGGAAAATTTGAAAAAGTATCAATACTAAAATGCAGAAATATTTTCAAAAGATACGGTTATAATTATACCGATGCAGAGATAGAGAAGATCAGAGATTTTCTCTATCTTCTTGGAGAAATTGAATATGGACAATATCTAAAAAATCATGATGAAAACAGCGATCATATATGTAAGAGTGTCAACAGACGAGCAGGCAGAAAAAGGATATAGCCTGCAATACCAGGAAGATCGTCTTGTAAAATATTGCGAAATCAACAACATCGAAATATCAGCCATTTTTAAGGAAGACCATTCGGCAAAATCTTTTGAACGTCCTGAATTCAAAAAACTGCTTCAATTTGCTAAGAAGAACAACGGCAAAATTAATTATCTCTTATTTATTAACTGGAGTCGATTCTCAAGAAATGCCGGAGATGCTTATGGCATGATCAGCCGCTTAAATAAATTCGGCATTGAACCGCAAGGTATTGAACAACCACTTGACTTAAGCGTTCCTGAAAATAAAATGATGCTGGCATTTTATCTGGCAGCTCCTGAAGTAGAGAATGACAGAAGATCACTAAGCACTTTATCAGGAATACGCCGAGCTCGTAAAGAAGGTCGGTGGACAAATCTCGCACCGAAAGGATATAAAAATGTTCGGGATGATGAAGGAAGAAGCTTAATCATTCCAGATAAAAATGCGCCGCTGATTAAATTCGCATTTGAAGAATTAGCTAAAGGAATTTATACCTTAGAAGAAGTACGACACAAACTCTTAGAACAAGGATTAAAAGTAAGCAAGAATAACTTTTTTCGTATTGTTCACAATCATGCTTACTACGGTAAAGTATTTATTCGTGCCTACAAGGATGAACCCGCTGAAGTAAGGAATGGACTCCATGAGCCAATCATCACAGAAGAGCTATTTAAAACTGTACAGGATGTCCTTACAGGCAAAAGAAAAAGCCTTGCTCCTACCAATACCAGAAAAGATGAATTGCCTCTGAGAGGCATACTTCAATGCAAAAAATGCGGCAGCACCCTTACAGGGAGCGGCTCAAAAGGTAACGGCGGACGATACTTTTACTACCATTGTCATAATGGATGCAACGAACGGTTTTCTGCAAAGCATGCGAATAAGATTTTTGCAGATGCCATTAAAATGATCAGCACAAATTCAGCAGTTATAGAGCTTTATTATGAAGAAGTGTTAAAGAGTATTTTCAGTGCAAATGAGAAAAGCCAAAAGACTTCCATTACATCCATTGAAGAAGAGATTTTAAAGAACCAGGAACGTATTAATAACGCACAGGAATTAATGCTTGATGGAAAGATTGATGCTACAGAATATAAAACCATTAAGACAAGATTTGAAGAGCTTAATGCAAAGCTGAAACGCGAAAAAACCGGATTGGAGTTAGCCGATTCCTCTTATGGAAAATATCTGAAACAGAGTATCAGCCTGCTTAAAAACATCGATCAGTATTTTGAAAATGCTCCTTTGGAAATAAAGCAGAAGATCATTGGTTCTATGTTTCCTGAAAAACTCGTTTTTGAAAATAACCAATATCGAACCAAAAGAGTGAATGAAGTTGTCGGGCTAATACTTATGAAAGACAATGAGTTAGGGACAAAAAATAAGGGACTGACTAATATAATTTTTAGTCAGTCCCATGTGGGGTGGATGAAGGGGTTCGAACCCTCGACCCTCGGCACCACAAACCGATGCTCTAACCAGCTGAGCTACACCCACCGTATTCCTTAAAACAGTGTTTGTTTTTAGGTCTGCAAAACTACTACTTTGTAAATAGAATTACAAGCCCTTTATAAAATTTATCTTTCAAAAGTTAATCGTTTCCCTTTAACATCTTCATTAAATGCACCTTCATGATATACCCAATTCCCTGAAACAAAGGTATCTGTTATGCTGGATTTGAAAATATACCCTTCAAAAGGCGACCAACCACATTTAGAAAGAATATTACTTTTTTCAACCATCCACGGTTTATTCAGATCCACAAGAACTAAATCTGCATAATACCCTTCGCGTATATAACCTCTTTTTTCAATCTGGAATAAATCGGCCACATTGTGCGACATCTTTTCAGCGATCCGTTGTAAAGATATTTTCCCCTGGTGATATTTTTCGAGCATGGCTACTAAACTATGCTGCACCAGCGGCCCGCCGGACGGCGCATCTATGTATGGCAGTTCTTTTTCTTCAATCGTATGCGGAGCATGGTCTGTAGCAATCACATCGATGCGGTTATCCAGCACCGCCTGCCAGATTGCTTCACGGTCTGCGGCCGTCTTCACTGCCGGATTCCATTTGATATAATTCCCCTTTGTTGCATAATCTTCATTCGAAAACCACAAGTGATGAATACATGCTTCGGCCGTAATTTTCTTTTCCTTCAACGGAATCGTATTGGTAAATAAATCCAGCTCCTTCGCCGTGGATATATGCAGGATGTGCAAACGTGTACCATGTTTCTTCGCCAGTGCTACCGCCTTGGATGAAGATGCATAGCAGGCTTCTTCACTGCGGATGAGATGATGATAGGTAGCATCCAGCTTATCTCCGTACAATGCTTTATATTTTTCTGTATTTACACGTACAATCGGGTCTTCTTCAGCATGTATCGCAATCAGCATTTTCACCTGGGAAAAAATCCGGTCCAGCATTTCAGCATTATCAACCAGCATATCCCCTGTTGACGAACCCATGAAGATTTTGATCCCGCATACATTTTTCGGATCTGTCTTCAACAGCTCATCCACATTGCTGTTTGTGGTGCCCATGAAAAATGAATAGTTGGCAAGACTGGTTCGGGACGCGATTTCATATTTCTGTTCCAATAATTCCTGCGTAACCGTGGCCGGTTTAGTATTCGGCATTTCCATGTAACTGGTCACTCCACCCGCAACAGCAGCTTTGGCTTCGGTATAAATGGTTGCTTTATGTGTCAGGCCGGGCTCCCTGAAATGTACCTGGTCATCAATCACACCAGGGAAAATATATTTACCGGCTGCATAAATCGTTTCATCGGCAATAGCATCGATTTTTCCGATCTGTTTAATCAAACCATCTTCTATCCAGATATCAGCCTGAAAGATCTGCCCTTCATTTACTATATTTGTATTACTTATTTTAATACTACCCATGTCTTCATAATTCTGATGTGGGCCAAATTTACTAAATCTACTATACACTTCGGTAATGAATTATATTGGTTTTTACACTAAAGCCCTTACGAAATCAACCGAAGATAACTTCAGATTCCGCATAGCATCATTATTGCGTGTCGGCGGACCATCATTCATCATTTATAATTTATAATTATTAGCTCCTTGAATTTCGAAGAACTTAAATTAAACAGACAACTCCTCAATGCAATTGAGGAGGCTGGTTATACTGAACCAACTGAAATTCAGTGGAAAGCAATACCGCAGATTCTTGCGGGGCATGATATTATTGGTGTGGCTCAAACCGGTACAGGTAAAACGGCGGCTTATGCCTTACCGATCCTGATGAAAATAAAATATGCACAGGGGCATAATCCGAGAGCACTTATTTTTGGCCCGACGCGCGAACTCGTGATGCAGATTGAAATTGCGCTTAAGCAACTGGCAACATATACAGACCTCCGTATTGTAGCCCTATATGGCGGCACAGGTACGAAGCTGCAAAAAGAACAACTGCAGAAAGGCGTTGATATTATTGTTGCTACTCCTGGTCGTTTCCTTGATTTATATCTTGAAGAAGAGTTTGTGCTGAAAGACGTACGAACCATGGTGCTTGATGAAGCAGACAAGATGATGGACATGGGCTTCATGCCGCAGCTGCGCAAGATGCTTGAAGTTATTCCACGTAAAAGACAGAATCTGTTATTCTCTGCAACACTCTCCGAACGTGTTGAACGCTTAACCGAGGAATTCCTGGAGTACCCGATGAAGATCGAAGTAACTCCGCAGGCAACACCTGCTGTACTGATCAGTCAAAAGTTGTTTCAGGTACCAAACTTTAAAACAAAAATTCATTTATTGGAATATTTGATCCGCAAAGACCCGAGCGTGACTCGCGCCATTGTTTTTGTGCGAACAAAAAAATCTGCCGATGATATTTATAAATTCATCGTAAGAAAAACGACAAATACCTGTAGAATCATACATGCAAATAAAGATCAGAACAGCCGCATCAATGCAATGGATGATTTTAAAGATGGCACAATAAAAATTCTGGTTGCAACGGATGTGGCAGCACGGGGAATTGACGTACGTGAAGTAAGTCACGTAATCAATTTTGACGTACCCATCATTTACGACGATTACATTCATCGCATAGGCCGTACCGGAAGAGCCAATAACACAGGCATCGCCATTACTTTTGCAACCGAAGCAGAACTTTATCACATTGATAAAATTGAAAAGATGATCCGCATGCAGATATCAAGAGAAGAAATTCCTGCGGAAGTTGAGATCACTGAGACAAGTTTTGAAGAGAGCCAGGAGTTTGCACGCGAATTAGATTTCTACAAGAAAAAAGATGATCCTTCTTATAAAGGAGCATTCCATGAAAAGAAAAGAGATATAAAAACGAATGTAAAAAGCACATCATACCGACCTGCCAAACCGGAGAAAAAGAAGGTCTCGAAGAACGACAAACCATTGCGGGCAAAAGGACCCAAACCAATCCAACCGAAAAAACCAAAAAAATAATGTTAATCATTGTTAATAAATTTCCATCAAAGTATTGGATTTGATATTTTCATCTATTAAATTTGATCGTCTTAAAG
>JAGKWN010000171.1 GCA_021151805.1 Cytophagaceae bacterium
ATAAATAGTATTCATTGTATTATTATTTATTTTTTTTAACCTCCTTTTATTTATAACGTCCATATAACAATGCACTTAACGCAGGAATTGTTATTTCATCGCCTGGTTCATGTGTATGGATCAGATCTTCGCATTTTTCGCCATCGTGCAGGGGATCTGTAGAATCAAGTAGTTTGCACCATATAAAGCCATAATCCGGTAATATATGAGAATGGATATTTTCTGATAAATTTAAAAATATGATTATGTGATCAAATGCATGATCATCCTTGCGGTATATGATCAATACATCTTCTGCAATCAGTTGTGTCCGAATATTATTTTTGTTGAAGTTTTTTAGAATACTATTTTTTTTGCGTAACGATATAAGTTTTTTATACCATTCATGCATTACTCTGTATTTGCCTTTGCGGCGTTGTTCATGATCAAGTATACAATCACGGAACGTTTCTTCGGCAATTGGATTAGGCATTTCACCTGCAGCGTTTACTTTGCTGAATTCTTCCTGTCTTACTTTACTGATTGTTTTTGCCTGTTCTTCGTTTGCATAATCCACGAAAAAAAAGAATGGCCGGTCACTTGCATATTCTTCTCCCATAAATAGCATAGGTATATATGGTGCTAACAACATTGCCGCTGCAGCAAGTTTAAGTCGATCGAAATCCAGCAGACGACTTAATGTTTCACCGCCGATGCGGTTTCCGCATTGATCGTGGTTATTGATAAACGCTACAAACTTTTCTCCGGAAATACCTGCACTGGAGGCTCCGTATCTGCGCTTACGGAATTCAACGTATTCACCGCTGTGTACAAAGCCGTCGGTATATGCTTTTGCAAGCTGCTCCAGTCGACCAAAGTCCTTATACCGGATGTTGTCTTTAGGGTTCAGTAATACATATATAGAATGATGAAAATCATCTAGCCATTGTGCATCAAATCCATAACCGCCATACTCCGGATGCCTCAAAATACGTGGGCTGTTCAGATCACTCTCTGCAATCATATATAAGTGTCTGCCAAGATCCTGCTGTAACGCTTGTATCTTTTGATGCATCAGTTGCCATACAGATACGGCTCCATTGTCGAATATCGTATGCATCGCATCAAGTCTGAGTGCATCAATATGATAATGCGTAAACCAATGCAACGGATTGTCTGAGAAATAATCACGGACACCGTCAGACCATTCTCCGTCAAGGTTTATAGCATCGCCCCATGGGCAATGATACCTGTCTGTAAAATAAGGTCCGTATTCGGAAAAGAAATCACCGCCAGGCCCTAAGTGATTATATACAACATCAAGAATTACTGCAATGCCTTTTTGATGACATGCATCCACAAATTTTTTCAACCCTTCCGGTCCGCCATATGAATGTTGTACGGCATAAGGGAATAAAACGTCGTAGCCCCAGTTCCGTGTTCCGGGAAACTGTGCTACGGGCATAAGTTCTACAGCATTGATACCTGTTGCAACCAAATTATCTAATAGTGGTATTGCCGATTCAAATGTACTGCCGGAACTGAATGTGCCGATATGCAGCTCATAAATGATAAGGTCCTTAAACGCAATTCCTTTCCATGAATGATCGTTCCATTGATAAGTCTTGTGATCAACAATTTCACTTGGGCCGTTAGTACCTTCCGGTTGAAAATGTGATGCCGGATCAGCTAGATCTTTCTCTCCATCCGGCATGAAATAATACTTACTCCCAGGTTCTATCTCTGAAGCTTCCAAAATAAATGTGCCATCCTTTTGCTTTTTCATTTCCAGTTTCTGTTCTTCCGGATGTATAATATGCAAGACCATACGCTCTCTTAGTGGTGCCCATACAGTAAACCGACAGCGCGATTCACCGGAATAATAATGTATGCCTGTATTCATAGCGATAAAAATTATTAGTTTTCTAAACGTATAATAACACCTTCATCTCCATAAAGTGGTATGGAATAATGCATGGCTTGGCCAACCAAATCAGGTGAAGAAGATAATACGATTGTGCCGTTATAAATTTCGTGCGGAGATTTAAAATAGCATGGCTTATGCGTGAAGTTCAGAATAATCAGAAACCGGTCATGTCCGTCTGCTTGGCGGATATAGGCAATCATCTGCTGATCTGTATAGATAGGAATATAGTGGCCGTATAACAAGGAAGCTTCTGACTGACGTAATGTAATCAGTTCTTTGTATAAACTCAGCATCGAAGTCTTGTCTATCCGTTCGGATTCAACATTGTGACTTCTGTAATTCCTGTGCAATCTCAACCACGGTTTTGCGGTAGTGAAGCCGCTATTAGTTGAGTTGTCCCATTGCATAGGCGTTCGGGCAGGATCACGACTCAGATTTTTATCCGGCATGTTTAATCCCTGCGGATCCAGTACTTCTTCAAAGGGGATAGGCACATCACGCATACCAAGTTCTTCGCCATAATAAATAGTAGGAGTACCGCGAAGTGTGAGCAGCAACATGGCTGCTATACGGGCCTGGTCTTTCCCGATACGGCTTGCAATACGAACCTGATCGTGATTGCCAAGCACCCAGTTGGGCCAGCCTTCAGCTGGTAATGAACCTTCATATTCTGTAATGGCGAAGGCGATTTTGCGCGCATCCCATTGCAGCATTAATAATTGAAAATTGAAAGGTAAGTGCGCTCCTTTGTTGTCTGATGTGCCATAATACGATATCAGTTTATTAATGGGTAGATATATTTCTCCAATCATCATTCGCTCGGAGTATGTATCCATCAGCTGACGCATTTTATTTACAATGCCATGCACTTCAGGCTGGTCGGTCGAATAAACTTCAAAAACCATGTTGCAGGTAGGCATATGACTTTGGTAGTCTGGGTTCACAGGATTGTCACGGAATTGTTCATCTTTGATCATGTGCCACATAACATCAATACGGAAACCATCTACGCCTTTGTTAAGCCAGAAGCGCATCATGTTTAGCATAGCTTCCTGTACTTCCGGATTACGCCAATTCAGGTCTGGCTGTTCTTTCAAAAAGGCATGGTAATAATATTGTTCTGTCTGTTGATCCCATTCCCAGGCCGGACCGCCAAAAGCCGCCATCCAGTTGTTTGGTAAGCTTCCTCCTTCACGCGCGTCTTTCCAGATATACCAATTCCGTTTGGGGTTGTCACGCGATGAACGTGATTCAATGAACCACGGATGGCGATCAGATGTATGATTAGGAACCAGATCCAGAATAAGTTTCATTCCTCTGTTATGAATTTCTTTAATAAGTGCATCGAAATCATTCATGTTTCCGAACACAGGTGCAATGTCTTCATAATCTGAAATGTCATACCCAAAGTCAGCCATAGGTGATGGGTATATAGGCGATATCCAGATGATTTTAATACCCAGTTCCTGCAGGTAATCCAGACGGCTTATAATGCCCGGCAGGTCACCGACTCCGTCCTGGTTGCTATCCTGAAAAGAACGGGGGTAGATCTGATAAATAATTTCTTTCTGCCACCAGAGGTATTTTTCTTCCATTTGTTTTTAGCTTAGTGTGTATAGAATATTATGCACTTTCATAATTCAAAGTCGCAACGTGTGCCGGTCCGTTATTGTTTTGTATGTTATCATGTTTGAGCACTACCACTGCGTAGCCTTCTACATGCAGCATGTCGTTGGGTTTATATTGTTCTTTGTTTTCGTTTGCTACGTTGTTTGACGTATCCAGCACCTTTGTCCAGTCAGACGCAAAGCTGTCGTCTGGCAGTTTAAAGTCAATTGCTTCAGTAGATGCATTGAATATAACATAAAAGGTTCCGTCTACTAATTTTTCTCCCGTAGGACTTACAAGCTGAATGGATTTTCCATTCATATAAATCGCCAGTGATTTCGCATAATGTTCATTCCAATGTTCATCAGCCATTTCATTTCCGTCAGCAAGGAACCATGCGATATCTGCGACTCCCAGGCCTTTAATTGGTTTTCCCTGAAACCAATGTTTGCGTGAAAAAGTAGGGTGTTCTTTACGCAACCGGATCAGATTCTTTGTAAATGAAGCCAGCTCCTGATCACCATTTTGCCAGTCAATCCATGAGAGTTCATTGTCCTGACAATAGGCATTATTATTGCCATGCTGTGTGCGGCCCATTTCGTCGCCAGCCTGTAGCATAGGTACGCCCTGTGAAAGAAATACTGACGCCAGTAAATTCCGTTGCTGTCGTTTACGCAGCTGGATAATGGATTGGTCATCCGTAGGTCCTTCCGCGCCACAGTTCCATGATATATTTTGATCCAGTCCATCACGGTTTTCTTCTCCGTTCGCCTGATTATGTTTTTCATTATAGGAAACCAGGTCATAAAGTGTAAAGCCATCATGTGCAGTTACAAAATTAATGCTGGCTGTAGGTGTTCTGTAATCATTCAGATAAAGATCCGGACTTCCGGTATATCGCAACCCGAATTCTGCAAGTGTACTCTCTTCACCTTTCCAGAACCTGCGCATATGATCCCGGAACATTCCGTTCCATTCAGCCCAGCCAGGCGGGAATTTACCGACCTGGTAACCATTGTCTCCTACATCCCATGGTTCAGCTATGAGTTTTACCTGCGAGATTACCGGATCCTGGAAGATAATATCGAAGAAGGCGCTTAGTTTATTTACTTCCTTTAATTCCCGGGCAAGTGTAGCCGCGAGATCAAAACGAAACCCGTCTATCTGCATATCAATGATCCAATAACGCAAGCTATCCATGATCAGGCGCAAGGCATTCGGCAAATTCGCATTCAAGGTATTACCAGTACCCGTGTAATCAACATAATACCTTTTGTTTTCATCGCTCAACCGGTAATACGAAGCATTATCTATGCCTCTGAAGGAAAGTGTCGGTCCTAATTGATTTCCTTCGGCAGTATGGTTGTATACAACGTCAAGAATTACTTCAATGCCGGCTTTGTGCAGCTCACGCACCATTGTTTTAAATTCAATAACCTGTTCGCCTTGTATACCGCTGCTGCAGTAGCGAGAGTCTGGTGCGAAGAATCCGATCGTATTATATCCCCAGTAATTTACAAGCCCTTTATCCGCAAGGTATTTATCATCTATGAAATGATGTACAGGCATCAGTTCAAGCGCTGTAATGCCAAGTTCTTTTAAATACTTAATTGTTGCCGGGTGTGCAATTGCTGAATAAGTGCCGCGAATATTTTCAGGAATTTCGGGATGCAGTTTTGTGAATCCTTTTACATGCGCTTCATAAATAATAGACTCGTGATAAGGAATCTGAGGTTTTTCAACGCCTTGCCAATCAAATTGTGGATCTATCACAACAGATTTAGGTGTAAATGGTGCGCTATCTGTATGACTGAAACTTAGATCCTGTGTTTCATTTCCCATCTCGTAACCAAATAAAGCATCATTCCAGATGAATGTACCGCTGATTGCTTTCGCATATGGGTCAAGCAATAATTTGTTCGAGTTAAATCGAAATCCGTTTTCCGGTTCGTACGGTCCATACACTCTGTATCCGTAAAGCTGACCAGGTTTTGTGTCAGGCAAGTAAATATGCCAGATCTGGTGTGTCCGTTCGAATAGTTTAATTTTTAAAGTCTCAACATCATCTTCAATAGAGTTAAATAAACATA
This sequence comes from Cytophagaceae bacterium, assembly GCA_021151805.1. Taxonomy (GTDB): domain Bacteria; phylum Bacteroidota; class Bacteroidia; order Cytophagales; family Cytophagaceae; genus Cytophaga. The sequence goes on from JAGKWN010000171.1 coordinate 5,605, forward strand.
ACTCAACAGCAGTAGCATTTTCAGCATATAGGGAAAAATTCACTCCTTTGCCGTCCCATGTAGCTCCTAATGGCAGAGGGCTTCCCGGGTATATGGTAATATTCATAATTTTTTTAGTGTAATTTTTCTCCAAAATATATCTTATCAATAAAAAAAAATTACATGTTTTAATATATGTG
>JAGKWN010000172.1 GCA_021151805.1 Cytophagaceae bacterium
GTCTTTTATGTTTAGAACAAATAGATTGTAAAATTATTAACCAAGTTTATTGACTGATTTAATATCCTGAATGCGAAGCATGTTTTTATACACACGTTCAACATCGTTTTCTTCTGTTTCAAATTCAATCGTGCAGGTTGCGTCAAGATTGTCTGCTTGCTTATAATTCAAGCTAATAACCGCTAAACCTCTTTTACGGATAGGTAATAAGATACGGTCTATGGTTTCAGGTGAGTGGTGGCACTCAATTTGCCAGTTATTTCGAACTTTCATGGCTTTTTTTACTTGGGTTGCAATTAAAGACTATATACAAATATAGTTAAAAATTTGATTTTTTTTATATAAAAGGCAATTTCATTTCACCTTCAGAGTGTCTGCAATCTATAAATTTCGTAGTTTTACGGTCTATTAGATTTATCAAAGAATGGCATTTTCATTAGATTCAATTTTACGGGAGAATATTAAAAAGGCGAAGCCGTATTCGTCGGCTCGGGATGAGTATAAAGGTACTGAAGGCACGTTTTTAGATGCCAATGAAAATCCATACGGGTCTGCTATTGAAAAAAAGGTTAACAGGTATCCGGATCCTCTGCAAAGAGATGTGAAAGACGCCCTGTCTAAACTGAAGCATGTTGCCCCTGAAAATATATTCTTAGGAAATGGAAGTGATGAACCTATTGATTTGTTGATTCGTGCAACATGTCAGCCAGCAAAAGATAGCATCCTGATCCTACCGCCGACATACGGCATGTATGAAGTAAGTGCAGGTATAAATGATGTTGAAATTATTTCTGTTCCCCTAACCAGATCATTTGATTTAGATCCGGCTGCAATCCTGGCTGCAGTTAAGCCATCGACAAAGATCATCTTTATTTGCTCTCCTAATAACCCTACGGGTAATTTGATGAGTACAGATAAAGTGAAGACAATCTTATCTTCTTTTAACGGTATTGTTGTAGTTGATGAAGCTTATATTGATTTTGCAGACTTTACCGGTTTTGTTCCATTGTTGGATCAGTATCCGAATCTGGTTGTACTGCAAACATTCTCTAAAGCATGGGGAATGGCTGCGTTGCGTATAGGTACTGCTTATGCTTCCAAAGAAATCGTTTCAGTTCTGAATAAAATCAAACCTCCATATAATATCAACCTGTTAACACAGGAGGCTGCCCTGGAAGCCTTGCAAAATGATTCTTTGAAAGATGAGATGGTGCATAAGATTCTTGCTCAACGTGACTGGTTGCGCGCAGAGTTAAGCAAACTTCCTGTCTGTTTAGAATTATACCCATCGGATGCGAACTTTATTTTAATGCGCACACCGGATGGAAAGAAGGTTTATGATTTTCTTGTAGATCATGTCGTTATTACCAGAGATCGTTCAAAGATTATCCTTTGTGAAGGCTGCATCAGAATCACCGTAGGTACTGAGGAAGAAAATAAGAGACTGTTGGAGGTATTGAAAAAGTATTAATTCCATTTGAAAATTTATAGATATGAAAAAGAAAGCATTATTTATTGATCGGGATGGAACAATCATTGCAGAACCTGCAGATGAGCAGATTGATTCGCTTGAAAAATTAGAATTCCTGCCAAGAGTATTAACTGCTCTTTCTAAAATAGCTATTGAAACCGATTATGAATTGGTTATGGTTACCAACCAGGATGGTTTGGGTACGAATTCATTTCCTGAAGAAACATTCTGGCCGGCTCAGAATAAAATGTTGAAGACACTGGAAGGTGAAGGTATAGTTTTTAAACGTATTCATATTGACAGATCTTTCCCGAAAGATAATCTACCAACTCGTAAGCCTGGTATTGGCATGCTCACAGAATACTTAAACGGCAACTATGATCTGGAGAACAGTTTTGTGATCGGAGACCGCGTTACAGATGTACAGTTGGCAAAGAATCTGGGTACAAAAGCTATTTACATTACACCGTCTACAAAAGCAGCTGACTGGGGATTGGGTGAGTTGAAGTATGCGCTGGCAACAGACGATTGGATGGAGATCTATAAGTTTCTTGTAAAGTCGGAACGCATTGCGCGCGTGAACAGAAAAACCAATGAAACAGATATTAATATTTACCTGGATCTGGATGGTGAAGGCAAAGGTGTGATGAATACCGGTCTTGGCTTCTTCGATCACATGCTTGATCAGTTATGTAAGCATTCAGGTATTGATTTGTCGATTGATGTTAAAGGCGATCTTCATATTGATGAACATCATACAATTGAAGATACGGCTCTTGCACTTGGTGAAGCGTTTTTGCTGGCATTAGGAACGAAAAGAGGTATTGATCGTTATGGTTTCTTATTACCAATGGATGAAGCTTTGGCTCAGGTTGCCATTGATTTCTCAGGAAGAAGCTGGCTGGTATGGGATGCTGAGTATAAAAGAGAAAAGATCGGAGATATGCCAACAGAGATGTTCTATCATTTCTTTAAGTCATTCTGTGATACAGCAAAATGTAATCTGAATATCCGTGTAGAAGGCGATAATGAGCATCATAAGATTGAAGCAACCTTTAAAGCTTTGGCAAAGGCTATTAAAGCAGCAATAAGAAAAGATCCTGCCAATACACGTATTCCGAGTACAAAAGGAGTGCTGTAGGAACTTGTATTAAGTATAAGTTGTTCTGAACTTCTTATAACTTATTACTTAAAACATATTACGTAACAAGTAATGAAATTAGCCATAGTAAAATATAATGCCGGTAATATTCAATCAGTCATTTATGCATTGAATCGTTTAGGCATAGAGCCGGTGTTGACAGATGATGTTGAAGAACTAAAATCTGCGGATAAGATTCTTTTCCCCGGCCAGGGCGAAGCTTCTAATGCGATGCAATATTTACGCGCCCGCGGACTGGATAAAGTCATTAAGGATTTGAAACAGCCTGTATTTGGAATATGTATCGGACAGCAATTGTTGTGCGAACATTCAGAAGAAAACAATACAGATTGCCTGGGTGTGATACCTGCAAAAGTGAAGAAGTTTCCTCCATTGGATAAAGTGCCCCATATTGGCTGGAATACGATCAAAGATTTGAAAAGTCCCTTGTTTAAAGGGGTGAACGAAGATAGTTATGTGTATTTTGTGCACAGTTATTATGTAGAAGCGAACCCTTTTCAAATAGCAACAACAGATTATATTCTGCCTTATGCCTGCGCATTGCAGAAAGATAATTTTTATGCCGTGCAGTTTCACCCCGAGAAAAGCAGCGACGTAGGGGAACAAATCCTTAAAAACTTTATTGAATTATAAGATATATTAAACAAGCGTTCAGCATTCAGCTTTTCGCTTTCCGCATAACATGATACAGATAATACCTGCAATAGATATAATAGACGGTAAGTGCGTACGATTAACTCAAGGCGATTACAACCAGAAGAAAGAATATCATTCCAATCCGGTTGAAGTAGCAAAAATGTTTGAAGATGCAGGTATTGAACGTCTGCATTTGGTAGATCTGGATGGCGCTAAACAAAAGAAGATTGTTAATTATAAAGTTCTTGAAAATATTTCTGGAGCAACGAAGTTGTCCATTGATTTTGGTGGCGGACTACAATCAGACGAGGATTTGCAAATCGCATTTAACTCAGGTGCCAAACAGATTACAGCCGGTAGTATAGCTGTGAAAGATCCAAACAAAGTGCAGCATTGGCTGATGCAGTTCGGCAAAGAAAAAATCATTCTTGGTGCTGATACCAAAGCAGGAATGATCGCTGTTCATGGCTGGCAGGAAACTTCAGATCTTAGTATTCAGCAATTGATGAATCAGTTTATACCTTATGGAATAAGCTACTCAATCTGTACAGACGTTGCTAAAGATGGGTTGCTTCAAGGACCTTCATTTGATTTGTATAAAAAACTAGGAGATGAGTTTTCTCAGATCAATTGGATCGCAAGTGGCGGAGTTGCTGAATTTGCTGATATTGAGAAGTTGAATGATATGGGGATTTATGGTGTTATTGTTGGCAAAGCTTTCTACGAAGGTAAAATAACGTTGCAGCAACTCGCTCAATTCAATGCTTAATGCCAAGGCTAGTTTATACTTCTTAAAACTTATTACTAAAAACTTAATACAGAGAACGTGCTTACGAAACGCATCATACCCTGCCTTGACGTTAAGGACGGGAAGACAGTAAAAGGAGTTAATTTTTTAAACTTAAGAGATGCAGGGGATCCTGTTGAATTGGGAGCATTGTATTCACAGCAAGGTGCGGATGAATTGGTGTTCCTGGATATTACAGCAACACTTGAAAAAAGAAAAACGCTGGTTGAGCTGGTTAAACGTGTTGCGCAGAATATCAATATTCCTTTTACTATTGGTGGTGGTATAGGTTCGATTGAAGATGTTTCTGCTTGTTTAAATGCAGGTGCAGATAAAGTATCGGTAAATTCATCAGCCATTAAAAATCCCGGATTGATTGATCAACTTTCAAAAGAATTCGGTAATCAATGCATTGTTGTGGCAATTGATACCCGAAGTGTAAATGGCAAAAATCTGGTGCATTCACATGGTGGAACTAAGCCAACAGATATTGATACCATTCTGTGGGCTAAAGAAATGCAGGAGCGTGGAGCGGGAGAGCTGTTGTTAACTTCAATGGATCATGACGGAACAAAGGCAGGTTTTGCCAATGAATTGACGGCTCATATCTCATCTACTGTTTCAATTCCTATTATTGCATCAGGCGGTGCCGGTAACATGGAACATTTTACAGATGTATTTACAAAAGGTAAGGCTGATGCAGCATTAGCAGCAAGTATATTTCATTTTAAAGAAATAGCAATCCCTGAACTGAAAGCATATTTAAAGTCGAATAATATTCGCATGCGTATTTAACTGAAATAAAGTCATAAAAAAACTAGCTATTTTTCATGGGTATTACGTAATACCCATTTACATTAATTTAAAAATATGCGTACTCTTGGTATTATAGGTTTTGGGGGATTTGGTCAGTTTATGGTGAAATACCTGCAGCCGTATATTTCTATAACGGTGCATGATCTTACCGATCTTTCACATGTTGCATCAGATCATAAGGTTGAGTGGGGGACTCTTAAAGAAACAGCTTCTAAAGATATCATTATTCTTGCTGTACCTGTACAGTTTTTGGAACCTTTATTGATTGATATTAAAGAGTATTTAAAGGCAGATGCCTTAGTAGTTGATGTGTCTTCAGTAAAAGTGAAGCCAATAGATTTAATGCTGAAGCACTTGCCTCCTAGTGTTGATATTCTTGGTACACACCCTTTGTTTGGTCCTCAAAGTGGTAAGCATGGAGTAAAAGGTTTGAACATGGTTGTTTGTCCTGTACGTTCAAAAAGAACCAGATCTATTATACACTTTTTAAGTCAGGTGCTTCAATTAAATGTATTGGAACGCACTCCGGATACACACGATAAGCAAATGGCCTATGTACAGGCATTAACACACTTCATAGGACGGTCTATTAACGAAATGGATATTCCCGATGTTGAGCAGAAAACCCCTGCATATCAATATTTGTTAGATATCAAACGAAATCTGGGTGGTGATTCGATGGAATTATTTTTGACTATTGAATTGGAAAATCCATATGCAAAAAGAGTTCGGGAAGAATTTATGGATGCTTTAAAGAGTCTGGATGATCGTCTTGAAAAAATTAAAAGATAGCTTTATCAGTTTATAGGTACTAGTTGCTAGACTAAATAAAAAATGGTTTTAGATATTTATCT
>JAGKWN010000173.1 GCA_021151805.1 Cytophagaceae bacterium
ACAGCCTAGGTATGTCAAACAAATCGCTGACCCAACCAAAATTATTATTATTAACATATTCAGCTAATCCAACGTTTTTACTTATCATAACTGGTGTTCCAACAGCAAGAGATTCAATCACAACAATAGCAAAATTTTCACTGTAAGATGTTAATATAAACAAATCTAATTCGGACAAAAAATCAAATTTCTGTTCCTGATTTTTCCATCCTGCCCATTTAATGTGTTTACTTATACCTAGCCGTGATGCAAGCGTTTTTAATGAGGTGATATACGATTCTTCTCCGGAACCTGCAATCTTCAATTTGTATGCAAATGAAACAGTGCTTAAAGCCTCCATCAGTATTTCCAATCCCTTTTTAGGATCAATCCGGGAAAGAAAACCCAGAGTAAATACATCATTCTCTTTTCTTGGATATGCTTTGGATGGCAGTATTACCGGATTTGCAATAACCTGTCCTTTCCAATCCGGAATAATATTACGGGATTCCTGTAACTCCATTTCCGTTGACACATGCAGATACGTACAGGAAAGCAGGTATTTTCCGCACAAGGCATGTAAAAGACGCTTTTTGAATGAATTGTTTCTCTTTAAAATATATGTACTCAGCATCCCGTGCGGAGACAATATAGGTTTTACGCCATTTTTTTTACAGATCCATACGGCACCCAGAACTAAAAAATTCCACCAGGAATGAATATGAACAATATCAAACTCCTTAACACTTTTGTTAAGTGCCCGCCACAATGACGGAGAGGCGTGCGTATGATCTTTGGTGATTCGTTTAAAATAAGTAACCTTAACTCCTTCGACAAGATAAGTAGAATTGGGTTGAATACCATCAAGTTCGCTTTTTCCGTTCGCTGTAGTTGTATAAACAGAAACATCATGTCCCATTAATACCAATTGTTCTGCCAACTGTGCAACGACTACAACAGTTCCTCCATATATAAAGGCTGGCTTATAAGACGGAACAACAAAAAGTATTTTCATGAAACGGGTAGAAAAAGCTGAGGTTATTGTTAAACCAATACAAATTATGGAATTTTGAATGTATGTATATAATTATAATAAAATTATTTATTATTTACCACCATTTGCTGGAATACCTTTGCAAACATTCCTCCGATTGATTTCCAGGAATACTTTTCAGCAAGTTTCAGGCAGTTCTCTTTCGTATATACTTCTGGATTCTGTAGAATGGTTTTCATTCCCTGATAAAACTTTTCCTGCGTGTTTTCTATCCACAATCCGCAATGATAATCCGCCGCTTCTTTCCACGGTGTAGAAGTACTTGCAACAATGGGTGTTCCGCAAGCCAGTGATTCCAGATATACATTACCAAAATTTTCATTGTGCGAAGGCAATGCAAATACATCTGCATGAGCAAGAAAATTGATTTTTTGTTTTTTATCCAGAGGTCCCGTAAAAAAAACAACTTTATTTAATTGCTCTTTATAAATCAATTGCTCCAGTTTTTTCTGTTCACCTTCGTCCTGTCCGGCAATAAATAATTTTGCATCAGGGAAGTCATTCAATAGCAACTTAAAGGAATGAATGAGGATATCATACCCTTTTTTAGCATGGATGCGTCCCATGGAAACAATTACGGGGCCTTTAATTATTTCACCAGCAAAGCGTTCATATATCGGTTTATCTATGATACTTATTTCAGATCGGATTTCATTCAGATTAATGCCATTTGGAATAATATGAACAATTGCATTGGGATAGTGTTTCAGAATTTCTTCCTTTTCCTGTTCGGATGTTGCATGCCAATGTACGACTGAAGCAAAAGGACGGATAAAATATTTAAGCCAGCGCTTTTTAAGCGGATTGCCCTGACCCATGATCCAATCTCCCAATACTCCCCTGGGAGATAATAATATTGGTTTTTTTAATTTGCGGGCCTGATATAAAGCGATTGGCGTTGGAGTATTAAACAATGCCTGAACATGTACGACATCTGCCTGGGCAAGATCCTTTTTTAAGTGCCTCAGTAAAGGAAGTGAAAGTTTGTCTACAATCGTTTCATTATAATATTTTACATGAAAACCATTCAACAATGTCCAGGTGTTTTTAGGCACATCCAGCCGGTTATGCATATTCGTATTTGTAGTTGATACAAACACTTCATTTCCCGATTTTGAAAGTTCTTCGCAGGCGTGAAGGCTTGAAAATATAGGACCTCCATATACAACCGCAGGGAAAAAGGATGGTATGACTACGCTGATTCTGATGAGTGTAATGTTTAGTGAAAATTTAAATTAAAGATTTCATGAATCTTTAACAACTCTATGTAAGAGAAAAGTCCACACGAAAACACTTGCAATGTGATTCTCAAGCACATCTGTTTTCCCCTATTTAAAAAAAATAATTTATTCGACTATATGAAGTATACATTGCATGCATACGTATACTTCATTAACGGTTAATCTTAATTCACTTTTTTGTTTTTTATCAGCTTCATGATTCCGATAGCTGCGCCGGATAATAAGACTGTAAATAATCCGCCATCCAGCGGAATACTTGCATCCGGGTCTCCCTCTCCCGGATCTCCTGGATTTTGAGCAGACACGGATAGCGATACGAAAACAACGAATACGATCAGCGATATTAATTTAAATACTTTTTTCATAGCTGTTTATTTAATTATGCATGTAGAGGAAGAATAAACTCCATCATTTGTCCGTACATTAATTTTATATATACCGCTGGTTAAATGGTGTGGCAGCGTAAGTGCATACTCTGACTGAACAGCAGATAAATCCTTATCAGAATAAACGAGTGTTCCTGTTACATCATAAACCTGCAGCTGAATAGGTTTGCCTGCTGCCTGAGGAAAGCGGATTGTAATTGTACGGGTCTGATCTGCGGGGTTAGGAAACAATACCAAACCATCTGCATTAGCTGATGATGTAAATACTCCTGTAGTTAATGTATTATTATTCAATAGAATTTTAAAACGATTAGTCTTCAACAACGAATCTTCCGATACTTCAAATGAATAAATAACTCCGGCAAGCAATTGTTTTTTAGTATCGGTATACGTATCCCACAAGTAAGCAGTCATTGATGCGTCAAACGTATATTCAGGAACGGATAATGAATAATTTCCGGCACTTATAGTCTTAACAAATAATGGAATTGTATCATTCATATCTGCTAGCTGAGCGAATGCATTTACAGAAAGCAAAGGTGAAACGGAAGTCAAAGAACCGATTGCAGGATGTGTTTCATCATATAATTTATAAGCATCGTATTCTGAATCAAAATCTGCTGTAGCTTCTTCTGTCAAACGGATAACAGTTTCATCATGAAATGTGCTGTTGGTACTATCCAGACAAATACGCAACAAAGCAATTTCATCTGCGAGACGGTAAAACGCAGGTGTAGCAGATGTTTTGTGTGATTCACGTATCCGCAAGAGCGGTGTACCGCTGCCATTCGCTTTCACCCAAAAGCCCTGCATCGGGCTGATGATACCGCTTGTGCAGTTCGTACCCACTCCGTTTACCCAGCTGCGGTATACCGGTGAAGCACTGTTGTTATCCGTATAATATATGGCATTATCAATATTTACTCTGTCTGTACCGGCTATTGCACTCCAGTTTATGGAAGATGGATACGGATTACCGATCAGGTTCCAGCCATCATCAGCCGGACTGCCTGAAGATGTATAGGTAATTAAGGATGACAGGTTCATTGTACCGCGGTTCAATACACCATTTATTTCAAGTACAGTAGGCCTGCCGGAATTGTCACGTACAAAAATGGAATATCCTTTACCTGCAACAAGTGCTGCCGAAGAAGAAGAAACTCCCGTAGCAGGATATGCTTCATAGCCTGTATTTTTTGTTCCTGCCGTAGTTTCATTATAAATAAACATACTTGGTGTTGCACTGGAAATAAAAGGGCCTGTACTTGGATTGGCAAACGTACCGGTAATAGGAATACTTGCCTGCCAGTCTGCAACAGTACCGGTAGCAGTAGGCGAACTCAGATACCGGTAAATGCGTTTCGAAGAAAAAATATATTTCTGATATTTAATATTACCTGTTATTGTAGCACCCGTAAGATTTGCAATGCTTGCAAATACGGTTGAAGATGTAGCAAGCAAAGTCAGGTTATTATTGGTTGTTAATTTAGCGCCTGTTTGAAGGCTAAGCACTCCAGTCATCAAAACCTGTGAGGACAGAACAATCCCTCCGCTTGAATTATTACTTACCGTCAGATTATTGAGTGTTGTCACAGAAGTGCCTGAAATTGTCTGACCAACCGTGCCATTTAATAATATAGTATTTCCTGCTGCATTAAATGTACTGTTGTTTACAAAATTCCCTGCGACACTGAAATTACCTGTTGCCGTTTTTGTACCCGTACCACTTAACGTAAGATTGTTAAAATTGATTGCTGGTATGATCTGAGCGTTTGAAGAAGTAAAAATCATTGTTCCGTTAGCAGGTTTAAAATTCCCGGAAACATAGGATAGTGTACCTGTAATTGTAATCGTACCAGATGTAGAAATGAATTGTGTACCTGCCACCGTTACATCGTTCACAAACAAATGGTCATTTACACCAACCATAAATCCGCCGTTTAAAAAAGAACTACCGGTAACAGTAAAGTTATTGCTTCCGGCATTGATCAATCCTGATTTATAGGTAGATGTCAGTGTAATACTAGCAACAGTTGCGGGTTGATCGACAATGGCGTTTGTTACACTGTTTGCATCGAAAAATACATTATCAAGTGTTCCGGGCACACCTGCATTTCCGGCACCTCCGGAAGTAGCAGACCAGTTGGCACTATTACTCCAGCCATTATATGAGTTAAAATAATTAAAATAATTCAGTTCGAGCGTGCCTTGCACAGAACTGGTATTTTTAAGCGAAATTATAAAACGAATTTGTGTAGCCGAAGGATCAAATGAATAATCCCCTAAATAGATTGTATAAAAGCCTGAGTTGGATTGCCATGGAAAAATATCAATGGTTGTAAGCAATACGTTCGATGCATCATATTCCTCTACCTGTATAGAAAACTGCGTCCCGGTAGAGAGTGCCAGAGTCTGCAATTCTACTGTTCCGTCATAGGGATCCAACATCAATAGTCTCGGAGAACCGCCCGACGTATTCAATAATTTATTTGCATATAGACCTGCTGCATCGTCTGTTTTAAGGATGGAAGACCCGGTGCCGGAAGTCGTCCAGCTGCCTGTACCATTATCATTGGTCAAGGTCCAGTCTAATAAATCAGAAGAAGATGTCAGGCTGTTTCTGTAAATGGAAGAGCCTACCCAATACCGGTTCACCTGCGCATGCGCTGGTAACAGATTACATAATAAAATAACAATGAATATGGATATTTTAGTATTCATAGCAGGTCGGTGTTTTGGAAAAGCATACGGTTTTGCAGTGAAAAAAAACACTCAGGTAGCCTTTAATAATTATATTAAGAGTGATGTCTTTCAGCTGGTTAATTAAAAATACTAAATTTTAATAGGGGATTCAATTCAAACCGATATGGGTAGCGGACAAGCAAGGATATAAAAAAATAAATAAATTATATTACAGCATATAAGACTATCGGAGCACAATTAGATTCATATTCAGGGCACATT
>JAGKWN010000174.1 GCA_021151805.1 Cytophagaceae bacterium
ATTCATAATTCATAATTCATAATTCATAATTCATAATTCATAATTCATAATTCATAATTCATAATTCATTCTTTTCCTTATGAAACTACATCTTTTTTTATTCATCACATTGCTTGCAGTTCTTATTTCTTGTACGAAGGAAAGTACTGAAACAACTACAGGCAGCAAAACTGAGGATTCACTTTTAAAGGTCGAGGCAGGTGACAGATATGCTGATCAAAAAGATTCGGCAGTTTTTTATATTAAAAATTACCGTTTTGAGGTGAAGTCTTCTTCCAAAGAGGAATTTGATGCTGTGAAAAGTTCATTTGAAAACATGGATACTTCTGAAGCAAACCGGATCAAAAAATATGAGAACCTTATTTCCCGCAGGGGTGATTCATTGATCATCAAAACTACGAACGGAAGAAATGTATATCTGGTAACCAGACAGTCCGATAATGATGATCTTGCCATCTATGATTTTATCCAGGATATGCCGGATATTAACCAATGGCTGGTGTTGGGGAGTTATTGGGAATCGTACGGATATCTGTTGATCGATAAGACCAGCGGTGATACGACTGATCTTTATGGTATGCCGGTTGTGTCGCCGGACAAGAAACATATTATCACCTTCAACCAGGATCTTGAGGCTGGCTTTACATTCAATGGTTTGCAGTTGCTGGAAATGCAGGATGGAAAGCCTGTATTGATTGGATCAAAGGAGCTGTATTACTGGGGGCCAGACAATGTTACCTGGAAAAATGATCATACCTTGCTGGTGCAGCAGGCTTTTTCCAACCTCACGGAAGGTGAACAGGATATCACTACAGTATATGTGGAACTGGAAATGGATCAGGAATAAAATTCTTCAGATGCAGCAGATAAAATTTTCTGAATCGATAATAATCAATAAACCTGCTGCGCAGGTTTTTGATTATACACAAGACTATACCAACCGCCTGGCCTGGGATACCTTTTTAAAAGAAGCGATATTGATCAATGGTGCCCAGGCTGCCGGCATGCATGTAAAGGCTTATTGCGTGGCTCATAACGGTATTGGCATGGAAACAGAATATGTGTCGTTCAACCGCCCTAAAGTTACTGCTGTTAAAATGACAAAAGGTCCTTACATGTTCAGCTCTTTTTTAGGTTCATGGACATTCAAAGCATTAAGCAGTGGTGAGACGGAAGTGATTTTTTTGTATTCGTTTTCCTTGCGCTTCCCTTTTAACCTACTTGTATTTTTTATCAAGCACAATCTGCAGAAGAATGTACGGCAACGATTAAAGGATTTAAAAATGAATCTGGAACAATCGTAATTTGGACTTTTTAGAGCAATTTTTATTCAAAAATCATTTATTTGCTATCTTTTCTCTATTTATAAATAATTGAAAATAAGTTTTTTAATTTGATTGTAGTCAACTGATGCTCTCAGTACTCCATTTCAGTCCTTTACCAGTATTTTCTACGTGTTTTCATCACATCTTTTGAAAAAGTAAATTTTGATTAAAGAAAAAAAACTCAAATTTCTTGTGTAACTAATCGGTTACGAATATATTTGTAACCGATTAGTTACTTAAATGGTAACGAAATGAACAGCTCTCAGAATTATTTAACCTTTGTAAATACCGCTAATCATTTATTATTCATAACTCATATTATATGAGAAGAGATGTATTTCAGGCAATTGCCGACCCAACCCGTAGGTCTATTCTGGGCTTATTGGCCTTGCAGACTTTAACACTCAATGCCATTGCTGAGAATTACCAGATCAGCCGTCCGGCCGTTTCAAAGCATATCAAGATCCTGAATGAATGTGGCCTGGTTGAGATCAAGGATGTTGGGCGGGAGCGCTATTGTGAAGCCCGGCTCGACAAGCTGAATGAAGTTTCGGTTTGGGTAGAGCAGTATAAGCAATTTTGGGAACAGCGTTTTGATGCGCTGGAATGTATTTAGATAAACTTAAACAGAATAAACCCGATGGAACAAAATAACACCGCAGATCGTGAGCTGCGTATCTCACGCTTACTCGATGCACCTATTGACCTGGTGTGGGAAGTATGGACAAACCCGGAACATATTAAAAACTGGTGGGGGCCAAATGGTTTTACCAATACCATTACCAAAATGGAGATCCAGCCAAACGGCACCTGGGATCTGGTGATGCATGGTCCGGATGGTACCGACTATAAAAACAAAAGTATTTTCAGAGAAATCGTTAAGCATGAAAAGATCGTCTATGAACACATCAGCGGACCGAAATTTTTAGCGACCATACTTTTTGAAAAGAAGCAGGATAAAACTTTTATACAATGGCACATGCTCTTCAATACCAAGGAAGAGTTTATACAAACCGTGAAAACATTTAAAGCCGACGAAGGTTTGAAACAAAACCTGGAAAAACTAAATGTTTATCTGGAAGCTGCTTTTACGATCCGTCAGCAATTAAAAAAATCTACCATGGCAAGAGTGACCAATTATTTAAATTTTCCCGGTACTACTGAGGAGGCAATGAATTTCTACAAAACAATTTTTAATGGGAAATTTGTTGGAAAAGGTATTCAACGTTTAGGTGATATTCCACCGCATGAAGGAATGCCGGCCTTATCTGATGCGGATAAAAAATTGATCCTGCATATTGAGCTGGAACTATTCGGTGGTTACATCATCATGGCTACGGATGCGCCGGAAAGTATGGGCTTTACACTGACCCCGGGCAATAACATGCACATTAATTTAGAGCCAGAATCAAGAGAAGAAACAAAACGTATATTTGAAGCATTGGCTGAGGGTGGAAAAATAACGATGCCCTTGGAAGATATGTTTTTTGGGGCATATTACGGCAGCGTTACCGATAGATATGGTATCAACTGGATGGTAAACTTTGCTGAGAAAAAGTGAAATTTTCTTCCGGCTTAGATAATGTATTTACATGGCCTAATTCATCGCGGCGAATAAATTGTGTTAATTATTACGGACAAACTAAACTAAACAACAATTATGAAAATTCTATTTTGGGTAACAACTGGTTTTCTATTCCTGATGCAGGGCCTGATGCCAATCTTCACGTATAAAATGCCCGATTCACAGGCGGCGATGGCACACCTGGGCTATCCCGTATATTTTGGGTTGATGCTGGCGCTGTTTAAGCTAGCAGGAGGGCTGGCGTTGATCGTTCCGCAGGTACCAGGGAAAATAAAGGAGTGGGCGTATGCAGGCTTTGGCCTGGATTTTATCGCAGCGATCTATAGTATGATTGCTGTAGATGGAGTAGTGCCAACTGCTTTTTTCCCGATCATTGCCTTCGTAGTATTAACCGCGTCTTACATTTCATACCAAAAAGTATACGCCGCTAACTAATGGTAGAGGTTTTTAAAACAACTGTTCAGGAAGCTGATGAAGCGCATGTTATTATTCAGCGGCTTCTTGAACATTTTCCTGATTATCTGATCAACTTTGATCTTGAAGACTGTGATAAAATTCTTCGTATTAAAGGGGAGCAGATTGATTCTGAACAGATCTGTAAGATTGTAGAGCAGACAAATGTGCAATGTTTTGTTCTCTAAGAATATTTTTATCTATATTGTTTTTTATTAACCGTTTTACAGCGGCAACCGGCTAGCATGTTACCCAGGTATTATATCCGGCTAAGAAGCATTGATCATTACTATGTATACACTTGATACCTTACGAGCAGGGTTTGAACGCAACTTACTTTCCGGTCCACTAAAAGCGGTGAATTTGTTTCAGATTAATAATCATTATTTCCGTTTTCCTGAAACAGATATGTGGATCATCGACGGTGGTATAGAGCTCGTCTTTGCAGAAGGCGTATGTACGATTGCCTGGAGCAGTGAATACGAATCTTTTGTGTTTGAGAGGAAGCCTTTTGAAGAGGTTTATAAACATGAAAACTTTTCACAGTTAAGCACTGAATATAATAATACCCTGACTAAATTGCCTGGAAACAAAGTGGAGAATTTTCATTTTGTAATGATCGATGTTGAAACAGTACTGGATTATACCATGCGTACCCAAACAGAAAATAAATTGGTGGAACTTGTACTGGAGTTTGATAACGGGACATCGATGCAAATAGCTTTAGTAACTTATAGCATGGAAAGGAATGCTTCTCCAACGGATTTTATGTACGATCTCCACACGCATTTATTAATTTCTACAGGAGAACCAATATATATAAGTGCTCCATGTTAAAAATATGAGACAACTTGTTGGCGTATTCATCCTCTTCATTTTCTTGGGTTGCTCTAAAGGCATGTTTTATGATGAAGCGTATTATGAACGGATTTCAGGCATGCATATACCTGCAAGCGCAGAGATCATAGAAAGTTATGATAACGGAGAGTTTGTAACTGGCACAACATTCAGCATCAATCAAACAGACTTGCAGGCATTCATTAAACGCTATGTGTTTAAGCCTAAAGGAAATGCTTTCGCACCACCTTTTCTTGGCAACAGTTATTTGAGGCTGGAAAAGCCGGTATATGGGCACAAACAGGGCCAGGACTTATATATTCATTTCGGAACCAAGGGGAAAAACTCCTGGCTGTACATTGTTGATCTGAAATCAAACAGATTGTGGACAGAAATTCAGTATCCTGATATGGCTGGCGATTAGCAAAAAATATGAAAGATCTTCGTATCCATGTATATGCCGTTTGTAAAAACGAAATGGATTTTTTACCACATTTTTTCAGGTATTACAATGCTATTGCTGAAAAAATAATTATTTACGATAACCAGTCAACAGACGGCTCCAGGGAATTTATACAATCACAAAGCAAAGGTGTTTTAAGAGATTACAACAGCAGAGGAGTACTTCGGGATGACATACACCGCTGGATCAAAAATTCTGTCTGGAAAGAGAGTAGAGGGATTGCTGACTGGGTTATTGTCTCAGACCTCGATGAACTGATATACCATCATAATCTGTTGGAATATTTGCAGACTTGTAAAAGTAAAAATGTTACAATTCCAAAAGTTAAAGGCTTCAACATGATTTTTGAAGATGAACTGACAAAAGATGTTTCAATCACTGATCAGGCAAAACGTGGAGCTTATTCAATCCGGTTTTCAAAAAATATTCTCTTCGATCCAAATAAAATTGAAGAAATTAACTATTCTCCGGGTGGGCACCATGTTGAACCTGAAGGAGAAGTGCATTATGGATCGTATCAGGGATTGAAACTTTTACATTATAAATATATAGGTGATTTTTCAAGGCTGCAAAACAGATGGAATCAGATAGGGAGAGAGATTAGTGAGATCAATATTAAAAATGCCTGGGGTGTTGAACGGCAAAACAGTGAAGAATTTGGAAGGAGATTTCAATACGTAAAAAATAATGCAGAACTGGTTGTTCACAATAATTTTATCTCACTGAGAAGAGTTATTGATTTTCTGAAACGCGACAGGAAACCGTATATTTAATTATGAATTATAAGTTCATTCATTACAGATCAAGGGAACATTGTTATCGTATGCCCAGTTCTTAACCTGCGCCAGTCTGTTTTTGATGAACTGTTTATTACCTTCCTGATAATATCTTTTCGCCTGATCTTTTACCCAATCTGGTGTGCCATCAACAATACCAAAGTCTCTGAATTCGGTCGACCACCTTTCAGGTGAATAGGGAAACGGGATACCTTTCATGGTGCCCATGTTTGCCCAGCTTGCGCCCTGGTGGGTAAACAGGAAGGGATCATACATATGGAAGGAATAGATCACGTATTTATCTTTTAATGGTTTGTTTTTGATCAGTTCATCCAGGCTATACCATTTTGTATCTCCGAAAATAATGGGTCTTGTTTTATCAACCCTGCGGATCGAGTCAATCATCATCTGCGCGAGCAGGGTCCAGTCGGCCTGGTCAATGTATTCGCCCTCTGGTAAACTCAAACAGGGTTCGTTGGTTAGTTCAAAGAAAAGATCTTCACGCTTTTCATGTACAAAGTGTTGTGCAATCACTCTCCATAAAGAAGATACGGCTTCTCTGAATTTCGGATCTTTAGAGGCAGCCCGGTTATAGCTTCCATCATACGCGTGGTAATCGATGGTTAAGGAAAGTTTATAACGCTTGGTCCAGCTATTCATAGAGTCCAGCAGCGTATACAACATAGGTTCTATAACAATTTTCTTTTTCTCACCGCTCAGTACTTTCACTCTGTCTTCAATATATAAGTCCAGGTCAATAGGGAAGCGGATACCCAGTAAGCCTTGCTCTGCCTGAAGTTTGATAATGGCTTCATTGTATTTCCAGTCTTTGGGATTGGCAGAAGTAATTTTGTTAGCTTCAGCCCAGCTGGCCAGGTTCATGCCTTTGGTCAGGTATTTTTTTGAAAGGTCATTCAACGGACTCGTTATATTTCCTTTTACTGCGACCGCTGCCGGAATCTGTGCCGGAAGGATCTGCATGTTGTTTTGTTTTTCATACTTGATCTCTTTTACAAAACGTATATCGTCGATTTCAAAATCGCCCGAAGTTTCATCAAGGTTCCATACAAGTTTAATGGAATTATCCAGGTTCAGGTCCACTTTTTTGCCCCAGCCTTCCTGGTTCAGCATAGAAAAATCAACGGTTACCAGCGTCCATTCATTACTTGCCGGTACACGTATGGAATAAAAATCATAATCCTTTACTTCGGGGGTCTGTACCCTGACTTTGTGTGCAACACCCTTGTGCCAGTAGGAAATGCCGGCATAGGCAGATGGATTTACAGCGGCTGTTTTATCAACGCTCGTTGCCAGTGAGTAATAAGGATTCCATTGGTAGTTGGCTTTTTCAAGGATTACATCTACATGCAGCATGCCTTTGGATTGATAGCCACCCGTTGTGACAAAGCCTTCTTTCTGCCAGTTTTGCTGAACCAGGCGGCTTTTGCCACCCGCTGCATTGTCGTTGAAACTATACCAATAGCCTCCCAATGAAGTTTGCGAATTTCCATCCTCAAAATCTTCAATCAATAAGCTAGGCGACTGCTGCGCAACAGCGCAAATAATACTTAATAAAAAAGCTGGTATCAGGGATATGATTTTCATAATTTGGTCTGTAAAATACTTCTTTAATGTAGTAAGAATTGTAGAGAAAACCTCTAATTAATACCCTAAATAGAAAGTTGTTTCCTTTTAAATGTTGTAATACATTCGTAAGCAGATTTAAAGCCGCGAATAGTTTTTAATAATATGAATATAAAAAAACATGTTTTTCAGTTATCATTTTTTGTATGCATAATAATCGGACTGGTTTTTATTTTTCTTCGGTTTTATGGCTTGGAAAACTATCCGCTGGAAGCAAATCAAGACGAACTTTCAAATATATATGATGGATATTCTATCTGTGAAACAGGTGCAGACAGATGGGGAGCAAAATCGCCCGTTATGTTAAGGGGATTTGGTCATTCAGATTTTCGTCCGCCCTTACAGGCTTATGTATGCGCTGCCAGCATTAAATGTTTTGGCTTTTCTGTTTTTGCAGGAAGATTTCCTTCAGCAGCATTCGGTTGCATATCATTACTGTTGTTATATGTAACGGCAAAGAAAATAGGAGGAGCATTATTTGCTTTGTTTGCCGTATTGTTTGCTGGTTTGTCGCCCTGGCATATTTTATTTTCGAGGATGGCACATGAAGGTGCAATATTGCCGGCATTCTTTATGATTCTGTTCTTATATCTATGGTTAAAGGTAAAAGAAACGAATTACAACTATAAATATCTTGTGTTTACCGGGCTGACCATTGGGGTTGCAACAAACGTTTACCAATCAACCAAATTGATTTTTTTCTTTATTGCTATTTTAACATGCGTTGAAATGCTAAGAAATAATTGGTCGTCAATTAAAAGCTGTATGATTTATTGCTGTTCTATTTTTATCGGCGCGGTCCCTCAATTCGTAGCCCTTATAAAATATCCGGAACATTTTTTTTCCAGAGCAAACGGCACAACAAAGCCATTTTCATTTACACTAGAATATTTTCAATCATTCCTCTCAGATTTTATTGCTAATATATCTCCGCATTATTTATTTTTCAGTTTTGGAGAAAGCAATAACCTGTCTGTTGCTCGCCTTTTATCTGTTGAAGCATTGTTTTTCTACATTGGACTGATCCTTTTGGCTTGGGTTATAAAAAAAACAAATGTATTCAATCCGCTATATCTTTATATTCTTCTCTTTCTGGCTATTCTTCCGAGTGCACTTACGTACGATAGTCCGCATGCATTAAGGGCATCATCTTCTATAATTTTGTTGCCGCTTTTTTCTGCGGCAGGTGTTTTATTTGTGTGGGAACGGTTAAAAAATCTACATCTTAAAAAAGCTTTTGTTGGAATCATGCTGGTACTGATTGTATCAAATACATTTGTATGGGTATACAGGTATGCAAACGATTATTCATTAAGAATAGATAACCAACAGCATGGCTTGGTGAAACTATGTAAAAACCTGAATCAGCATGTATCGGGCTATGATCGTGTTTATATTGAAGATCAGGGAAATCAACCATATATTTATGTAGCTACGTATTGTGGCATAACACCAGCAGCATTTCAGGCAAGCCTTAAAAAAGTAAATCAGTCAGATACCTGGGATCATTTTACACAGTTGGGGAAATATTATTTTTATTCGAAAAGTGATATACAAAAAGCATTAATGAATACGAATACTTCCGCTGAAAAGAATTTAATTCTGTTACGGTCTAAAGAGGATAGGTATAGGTTGATTGACCGTGTATTTATTGATGGTCAAGTCTTTTATTACCATTCAAAATAAGCTTTTTGCGGGTTCTGTAAAACAAACCGATAAACGTGATCTAACGATAACATTAAACAAATTGTAAAATATTCAGATAATGCTTAAACTAGTAGTATCTTTTTAAAACACTAAAACATTTAAACAACAATAATATGGACATCAGCAAATATACAGAGGTTTACAAAGGAACACGTGGTATTTATGTACAGGTAACACGTTACGGTGCATTTGAAAACAATCAATCATTGGTGCGTGTGAGTAATTTTGACCACCCTTGGAGCGAGCATATTTTCTTATGCAATACGGTATTTAACGGTAATGATATGTCTGTTAGTTATACCACGCAGATAGATGACAGCGACTATGTATTGATGCGTACAACCAAGGAGTGGGGCGCAATCTGGCTTCTGGGGAATTATGCATTTGATATCAACTATGTAGAAACGATTGTTGATCATATGCAAGGCAGAAATGATATTGTGAATGATTACCACAACTCACATTTAACAGGCAATCCGAGAAGATAATATCGGGTTTCCGTTTGTTATTTGCATCCCGCATGTTATTCCATGATTCCATGGTATAATATGCGGGATGATTTGTTTATATTAGGATTGAAGATGATGTTAATTATGAATTATAAATTGGGTGGGAAGTACTTTGTCCATCTTACCATGTTCTGTGGTATACAAACTGATGATATGGATTTATAATTCATAAATTTTTGATTGAAATAAACTCAACGAAATGATACAAGCATACATAGGAACATCAATACTGGCGTTGTTTATAACCGTTGTGCTTATACGCAGCCTCAGCCTGAAAAAGATGGGGATACAGGCCGTAGAGTTTGGAAAGAAAGATAAAAAGGATCTTATTATTCCGCCTTTTGCTATGTTCTATTTTTATCTGATCCTTGCTCGTGCCTTTGGTTGGCCTAACATTCCCTGGCAGCAGTTGTTTTATTCAGAGCTGCTGGCCTGGACAGGACTGGTGTTGTGTTTGTCTGGCTTGTTGTTTTTCATCTGGACTATGATCTCATTTAAAAAGAGCTTTCGCGTAGGTCTGGTTGAAAATACGGCGCAGGGCCTTATCACTACAGGTGCTTTCGCAATCAGTCGTAATCCCATTTATGTATCGTTTGCTGTATTGCTGATTGGCCAATTCTGCATTTATCCGAGCTGGATATTTTTGATTTACATTGTTGCTGGCATCGCTACGTTTCACCGACAGGTAATCCGCGAAGAAGTATTTTTACAACAGCAGTACGGAAAGGAATTTGAAGTGTATTGTGAAAAAGTGAGAAGGTATGTATGAATTATGAATTATGAATTATGAATTATGAAT
>JAGKWN010000041.1 GCA_021151805.1 Cytophagaceae bacterium
AGGCGGAAGTGTTTTTGTTTTAGGTAAGGCTAAAAATTTAATTAGTATGTACAAAATATAATGTACTACATTTGAATGAAATTAGTTCTGATAAAATGAAAATAGTTAACACAGTACTCTTATTGTTATTTTTTATATCATATACTACCAGTGTATTTGCCCAGCATCCGGCAGCACCGGTAGAGACTAACGATACCATATTGGTTGTAAGCAAGGACGTGGCCCGAAAAATCCTGGAAGAATATGGCAATGCTAATGAAGTGAAAGAAGACCTGGTTCCGGATTACTCTAAACAATGGATGGTAACGGATCGTCCGCATATTGCTGAAACACCGATCCTGACTGCGAAAGGTTATCTGCAATGGGAGACAGGTTTGCAGGTGAGTCATACCAATACTTCTATGGGTCATATAAAAGACATAACCTATAATACCATGCTTGTTCGCCTTGGCTTAAGCCGTCGTGTAGAGGCGCGTCTGGAGATTTCGTATTTAGGAACCAAGACAACAAAGACTGCAAATGATAGTTTGAAAATAAATATCAACGGACTCTCCGGATTGACAGTTGCTTCAAAAGTTTTTTTATCTGATGAGAAAGGCCTTAGGCCAAAAGCTACTTTATTGTATGGAGCCGTGCTTCCGTTTATAGGTTCAGAGACATATCGCCCTGCAAATACCGGAGGTTACATTAAGTTTTTATTTTTAAATGAAATTACACACCATTATGAACTTGAATACAATGTTGGCGTGGTGTGGAACGGTGATGGCCAACAGGCATCATACATTTATGCATTGAACAATGAATTTATGATTACAAAAAAGTTCAATGCATTTGCTGAGATCTATGGTTCTTTTACAGAGAACAATGGCATGGATGAGCGCTTCAATGGAACATTTATTAATGACCACCGGGCAAATGCAGGTTTCTGGTACTTGTTTACAAAGGATTTGCAGCTTGATTTAAGCGGTGGTGTAGGATTGAGTGCCGCATCTCCGGATTATTATGTCGGACTGGGCTTGTCCAATCGTTTTTCTGTATCGGCAAAAAATAAATAATTCAATTGTATAAAGCAGTAACAAAAAAGTCCCGCCATGCAGCAGGACTTTTTTTATAAACAAGAAAAACAGAAAGACTTTTAATTATTGAATTTGACAAAGCATTTTGCTGTTAACAGAAAAATGTTCTATCGTAATGCACACACGCAGATAAGCAGAGTTACCATCAAAAGCATAATAAAATAAAATTTAGCTGGTTGAAAGAATGTTTTATTGGTTTATCAAAAGAGATCATATCAGATACAAGATTGAACAGCAAAAATATTCAATTCAATTATGTGAATGAGTTTTAATGAGTGAAAGGTTGTTTTTGAAGGATGAACGGTTGAAAATAATTAGTGAATGGGAATAGAATTAATTTTTTAGGATTGATTCATAAATTGAATTGCTTTAAAAAAGCATCTTTATTTCTTCTCGAAACCTCAATCTCTGAATTGTCGGCCATTACAACATTTCCGCCGCCATCACCTTTTACATATTTTTTTAAATACTTCAGGTTGATCAGGTGTGATTTATGAATTCTCCAAAAATTATTCTGGCTTAAAATACTTTCAAATTCTTTTAAGGTTTTACACGCCAATTGTTTTTCTCCATTCTTGAAGAATACCTGTGTATAGTTTCCGTCGGCTTCGCAGCGGACAATCTGGTCTATTTCAGCAAAAATATATCCTTCGCGCACGTTTAAAATAATCTGACTTAATTCGCCGTCTTTTGCTTCATTCCTTAAAAGAAAGGACATGCGTTCATTCACTTTGGTTTGCTCGCTGTTTGTATATTTCTCAACGGCCTGGATCAGTTCGGTTTTGTCTACGGGTTTTAACAGGTAATCCAATGCACTGTGTTTAATGGCTTTGAGTGCATAGTGATGATGCGCAGTTACAAAGATCACTTCAAAGGTGATTTCTTTTATTCGTTTTAAAAGAGAAAATCCATTGATCCCCGGCATATCTATATCAAGAAATATAAGTTCCGGATTCAGGTCGTTGATCATGGATAATCCTTCTTCCCCCGATCCGGATTCTCCGATGATATCAACCTGTGGACAATATAACTTTAATAAGGTGCGCAATACCGATCTGCCATCGGCTTCGTCGTCGATGATCAGTGCCTTAATTTTTTTATTCATGAGCGTGTTGAATTTTTATATGTACCATCGTTCCGGCAGCTGCACCGGATTCGTTATAAAGATCGTTAATCGTAAGTTCGGTTTTGAGTTTATATGTAAGCTCAATCAAGGAGAGTCTTTCGTGAACCAGTGAAATACCTCTCGAACTATGTTTATCTATTTCTTTTTGTTCTCCTGCAGCTTTCCTGCCGATTCCATTATCTGTGATCTGAACATGCAACTCGTTTTTTTTCTGTGAAATAGTTACATGAATATATTTGTCTCCGTTTTTTGTAAGCAAGCCGTGCCAGATTGCATTTTCTATAAATGGTTGTAGAATAAAAGAGGGAAATTCAATTTCTTCCGTCTGCAATTCATCTGCAACATCAATCGTATAATGAAATGAATTGCCGAGTCTCATTTGTTCCAGAGATAAATAATTTTCTATAAATTCTATTTCATCAGATAGAAGAATAAATACCTGGTCGGAAAAGTTCAATGTCTTACGGATTAGCTTGGAAAAGCGCATCAAAAAATCAACAGCCTGTTCTTTTTTATCTGTAAGTATGCGTTCCAGAATAGAATTCAAAGCATTAAAAATGAAGTGCGGGTTCATCTGCTTTTTTAGTTCTACCAGCCGCATGGATTTATTTTTTTCTGTAGCAGTAACAAGATCAAGCGTGGCTTTCTGTTTTTCTCGTTCAAGGTTTTTGATCGATTCCGTAATACTTAATGAAAGGAAGATAAACTGTATGATTACACCTATGTTTAATGCATAAACAGTGAAGATTGATGAAGGCAGCCAGTTCATATATTCCAGCCAGAAAATCAGGAAAAATAAATTCAGGAAGATAAATGCCCATACAAACCATTTGGCACTTGTAAGACCGTTGTTGTATCTGTTGACTCCAACCCAGAAACAAATCTGAATGAATAGAATATTCAGTATTGTGCAGAGGGTTGTTGAAGGGTAGATGCTATGAATGAGTATGGCAGTTAGTTCAAGAAGAATAATAAACTGAAAGACTTTATATAAGGAGGATTTTGCATTTTTTATTTTCAAAAAATCCATTGTGAAAAGCGAAAGGAAAACCGTACTAGTGGTTAAACTTAAGGAATCAATGTGGTTATTTAACTTAGGGTAAAAAGGCCACAGATACTGAAAGCCGGTACCGTTTTTACTCATCAAAAAGATCAGCATAGCGCTTGCATACATGATATAGTACAAGTAATGCCTTACACGCAGAATTAAAAACGATATGAAATTATATAGAATAATAAGCATCATGAAACCATAGAACAGGCCAAGCAATACATATTCCATTAAACTGTATGCGTAAAACTGTTCGTGGGTTTTGATTACCGGTTCAAAAACATTGATTGTATTTGAATACAGCCTCATATACACTTCGGTTGTATCATCAAGCGGAATGGATAGTTTGAAGCAGATGTTTTTATGTGCAAAGTCCCTGGAGTGAAATGGAAAATCCTGTCCGGATTTTTTTTCGATGTAACCACCCTTTTTGTCCTTGATATACAGATCAACTTCATTAATGTCATAATCGTACATTTCAATGATGAAATCGGTCAGGTCTGTGGTGTGGTTTATAACAGAAAAATTCAGCCAATAAGCCGAAGTAAGATTTGTATTTGTAAAATCAGCGTCATTGTCGGATATTTTTTTGAAGGGATGTTTCTTTGCAACATCGTTAATGGTTTTGTTGCGCAGACTGTCTTCATAAAATTCCGCGTACTGACGTACAACATAATATTCTTTTTTTGCATCTGTTAAGATGATGGGCTTGGGTACGGCGTAGCTATACAGGCAGACCAATATGCATGTTATGGTCCATATGCTTTTTAAAGAGCGTAGTTGAATAAAAAAAGAAAACGGTTTTCGAAAAAACATTATCGCTGAAAGAAACAGGTATTCTGTCATTTATAAAATGATGACAGCTGCTAAATTACATATTATTTTAAGGAATGAAAAAAATATCCGTGCTCGGCTGTTTTTGCAGTGGTATATAAACAGGAAATATATTAGCTATACACTGGATATTTCCCAGTACACGATATATTATTCAGAGATATCATGCACTGGAAATTTAAAAATTTTAAATAATAACGTGTGTTTTTATTTTATTGCTGTTCTTTTTTTCTTTCTTTTTTCTACCCAGCCAGATAATGAATCCTGATACAGGTAATGACGCACAAATAAACGATGCAGCAAAGGCCAGTATTTTTCCTGGCAGGCCTGCTATTTCTCCTACATGTATATCATAGCTCAGATTGTGCAGGAAACGTTCAAGTTTCAATTCTTCTGCATGGCCGTTGTATAGGTTTTTACCTATAAATTCTTTCCCTGTGTATTGGTCAAAATATCTTGAATATGCCTGATAATAGGTTCCGGGGGATGGATTAATGGTTACAACAATTGGCTTGGCTGCATCAGCAGGATTACTGAAGCTGATGCTGGAAGTATTTTCATGTTCAGCTGAAATTTGTAACCAAAGGTGATCCAATGTTTTTTCTTTATTATAAGCACATATATTCAATGTATCAGAAATTGGTTCGATACGTTCAGCTTTTGTATGTCCTAGCGATGCAATTCTGTATATACTATTATTAAACCATTCAACTCCAAACATCATACCTGTTAGCGCCAATGTCAATGCAATAAAAAAAATATAAAAACCCGGCACATTATGCAGGTCATAATTTACACGGCGCCACTTCGCATTCCATTTTATTTTGAAGCTTTTATCCGTATTGGATTTTTTTAAATTTTTTGGCCACCACAAAATAATACCTGTAAGTAATAAAATACTGAAGATTAATGTTGCGTAAGAAACAATGTACGAGCCTACAGGTCTTGGGATCCAGAGATTAAAATGGCCATTCAGAATAATACGGAAAAAATCTTCTTCCGTATTCCATACCTTTAGAATATTTCCTGTATATGGATTTATGTAAACATTGTATACTGTTTTTGGTTCTTTTGAAATGAACCTTACAACTGCGCTCTTTCCGGTTTCATAGTAATAAACACTACTTGCTTTAGTACCATTCATTGCCTTTTCACTGATTTCGATCAGTTTGGAAGGTGGGAGCATAGCTTGTTTTTCTGCAGGAGTAGTAATGTATAGAAATGGAAGTGTAATGCTTTTGATTTCATGTTCAAAAGCAAGAATGCAACCTGTAATGCTAACAACAAACACCACCAGCCCGGAAGCAAGTCCGAGCCAGAGGTGTAACTTTCCAACTAGTTTTTTAAATGACATTATTTTTGAACAGTAATGATGTATGTTGCTCCGCGCCAGATGGCGTCGTATGCTTTTCCGTTTTGTTCACCGGTTATTTTTTCTGTGTAAAAGGCTTCAACATAATAGATGCCTGGCCAGATGGGAGTAAAGGTAAGATTACCGTTTGCATCTGCCTTGAAAGATTTTGACCAGCCTGTTGGTGATACAACTGAAAATTTCATATCAGGGGAAGCCATATTTTTAAACAGTGCATGTACAGTGACAGATTGATTTACCTTATATGTGGCAGGAGCAGTAAGACTTAAGCTGTTTGTATTCTGGCTTGCACTGTTCGTTGTAATAACATTACCTACCGTAACAGTTGCGCTGGCAACAAACTGGTATAAGGTTGTACGTGGTATTTCTTTTACAGGGTGGTCTGCCAGTATGGTATAAGTACCATTCGTAGCAGGAGTAAATTCAGCAGTAAGGCGTGTTGCTTCAGCTGTAGTTGATAACTGTATTTTTTTATTATCGGGACTTACCAGCCAGATCTTTACTTCTTTTACGTCCGAGAACCAGTGCGCTACAGAGTCTCTTTCATCTTCAGCATATTCACCATAATAAACAGCTATCTGCTGTTTTTGTCCTGCTTTTCCGCTTGCAGCTGTTTCAATCCACAACGCATGTGCAAAGGTCTTGCTGGCAATAGTTAACAGTAAAAAGGTAAGGAGCGATGATTTTAGTTTCATAATTTATAACAATTTAAGCAGCCCATATCACCAGGGATATGAACTGCTTTAGGGGTGAATTGATTGATCAGTTATTGACAATTAGAATTTCAATGCCACACTTGCCATGATACGTCTGGGCATTTGTCTTTCTATGGTTGACCATCCGCCATAGTAAGCTTTGTCTGTCAGGTTGTCTACTTTAATTGCTAAGCGGTATGTTGGTGCATTGTAGAAAACAGTTCCATTCAATACTGTATAAGATGGTAGGGTAAATTTCCCGATAACTGTTGTATTTGAAATAACATTTTCACTTGCATGGTTACCACCCATACCAAGGCCGAAACCTTTTAAGTTACCTTGTGTAAAGGTGTAGCTTGCCCATAAGTTTACTAAATGTGCTGGACCGGCAGATACAGGTCTCAAGCCTTCAACGGTTTTATCCGCATCAACCATTTTACTGTCGTTATATGCATAGCCTGCAACAATATTGAAGCCTGAAAACGGATTTGCGATCATATCAAGCTCAACCCCTTTACTTTTCTGTGAACCGTCCTGAACGGTAATGTTGTATGGGTTACCACCACTGATGATTTGTGCTGTACGGGTCATGTTTGTAACAAGGATGTCGTAGTAGCTTGCAGTAAATGATAATTTATGCTTCAATACATCCAGTTTAACACCACCTTCCAGCTGGTTTGCCTGCTGTGGTTTAAATGTACCGGAAACATCTGCTAAGGGTTGGGTAACCGGTGCAACGTTTTTAAATCCGTTCATGTAATTTCCGAATACAGATACTTTGTCTTTTACTACCTGGTAAACAAGACCGAATTTTGGTGATAAAGCCGCTTGCTCGTATTTACCAGTAGTTTTATTGGTACTGAAGTTTTCTGTTCCTTTATTGTCAAAATAATCAAATCGCAAACTTCCCATTACTAATAATTTATCAGTAATATTCAATACATCAGAAGCATAGGCACTGTAGGTCCAGCTGTTCACGCCTGTTTTTGTTGGTGTTGTAGAAGCAGCCAGTTTTGCATCAACTGCTTGCTGTGTAAGTGTTCCGTAGTTAGGATCAGTATAACCTGGTGTCGTTATGATTTTATCGTAGGCAATGTAAGCAGTACTGTTGTTGGTTGTTTGTATGTTCAGGAAGTCAATACCAACAACCATTCTGTTTCTCATGTTGCCAATCTTGAAATCACCAACGAAGTTTTGCTGTAAGTCTGTAGTAGAAGTAATCGTGTTCTGATCACTCAGGTATCTTGTTAATACGGTATCTTTCGCAGGATCAAGGAACATGACATAAGAATAATAGCCATCTGATTTACGTACGCTGCGGGCAACGTTTGTTTGTGCTACCCAGGCGTTTGAAAGTTTATAGGAAATTTGTCCGTATAAATTCAGTGTTGGTGTTTTTATTGTGATGTCGTTGCTTGTATATGATTTGTTGAAATCAAAATTTAACTCATCAATCGTTTTGTACTGCAACGGTCGTGTGCGGTTTAGGAATACCATTAATGGGTTTGTGCTTTCTGCATTGTAAAGTTCAGCATTGATGAAGAACGTTAATTTTTTGCTGGCTTTGAAAACAAAGCTAGGTGCGAGGAATGTACTTTTTTTGAACCCGGCATCCTGGAAACTACCTTCATAATGGTATGCGCCATTTAACCTGAACAATGCAGTTTTATTTTTATTGAGCGGAGAGTTTACGTCAAAGGCAAGTCTGTTTAAGTTATAGCTTCCGGATGTGAAACTTATTTCACCTCCTCTAGTTTCATAAGGTTTTTTTGTAACGATATTCATTAAGCCACCGAAAGAAATCAGGCTGCTCCCAAATAATGTACTCGACGGACCTTTGATTGTTTCCAGGCGTTCGATGTTTGCCGGGTCAATGCCACCGTTTGAGATGCCAGCAATGCCATTGATCATGCTTGGTTGTACGCTGAAACCACGCATAGAGAAATAGCCTGCTCCGTCGCCACCTCTGCCAGTCGAAGACCACAGCCTGTTTACGCCCGGGGCATTTTTTACAGCATCATCAAAATTTGTGATTACTTGTTCCTGCATCAGTTCTTTTGTTACAACATTGTACACTTGCGGATTTTCAAGGTTTTTTAAAGGCATACGTGCAGCATAATCGGTTTCCTTTTGCGCAAATTTATTTGAAGCTCCTTCGATTTCTATTTCCTGATGATTGAGGTCTTCTACCAGCCAGACAGAGCCGAGGTCGGTAACTTGATCTGCCGTTACTGTTACACTTTTTTCATATTTCTGATAACCCAGTAATTGAAAGATTAGTGTGTAGGTGCCTGGAGCTACATGTTTAAGTATAAAGTTTCCATTCGCATCTGTGGCAGTACCCTTTGAAGTTCCTTCAAGTCCTACGGTTACATATTCAGCACGGCTGCTGTCATTGGAAAGTATTACACTTCCCTGTATAGTGCCTGTTTGAGCATAAGCACTTATCGTAACGAAGAATATCAAAGCAGTCAGAATACTGTTCAGATATGTTTTTTTGTAATTCATAATAGAGATTTAATTTTTAGGGATGTTATTGAGTTATGTTGTTAGGGGTGCAACATGGATTCAAAATTATTCTTATTTAGACTTATTAAAAATAGATGAAAGGTTAACTATTTTTTATAGGAGCTGATTTTTTTTATTTAAGTTTCAAATATTCAGATAATTATGTGATTTTTTTTAAGAAGCAGGCAGATAAAAAATACTCAAACTGAAGTATTAAATTACTTGGTTTAAAGTATACCAATAAAAAGATTGAACCATCATTATAATATATTTTAGAAAATTCAGATAGAAAGAGGATATGTACGAAGATGAAAACGGGTTCGTCTTTCTTATTTTTCTACCTGCGCATTTATCGTTATTTTTACTCTTATGAGAATTGTTGAAATAAAGGATAAGGCACAGAAGAAGGCCTTTTTAGAACTTCCGGTAGAATTATATAAGAATGAAAAAAACTGGATCCGCCCGTTGGATTCAGATATAGAAGGAATTTTTGATAAAGAAGTAAATAAATATTTCCGTCATGGTGAAGCAACACGTTGGTTGCTTTACAGTAATGAAAATAAATTGATCGGCCGTATCGCGGCTTTTATTGATAACAAAACAGCTAAAACTTCTGAATACAAAACCGGAGGCTGCGGTTTTTTTGAATGCATCAACGACCAGGCTGCAGCGAATCTTTTATTTGATACAGCAAAGAACTGGTTAACTGAACGCGGCATGGAAGCCATGGAAGGCCCCGTGAACTTTGGCGAGCGATTGAATTGGTGGGGACTTCTGGTAGATGGATTTTACGAACCTGTTTACGGCATGCCTTATCATTTGGCGTACTACAGACCCTTGTTTGAAAATTATGGTTTCAAGGAATATTACCAGCAATATACATTTCATCGTTTTGTAGAAGGCGATCTGCCGCCGATTTACCAGGAGAAAGCAGATCGTCTGGCGCGGGATCCTGCCTATACATTTAAGCATATTGAAAAAAATAAGCTTGAACAATACGGTGAAGATTTCAGAACCATTTATAATAAGGCCTGGGTTAAACATGCCGGTGTGCGTGAAATGCCAAAAGCACAGGCCATGGCAATGATGAACCAATTGAAACCGATCCTTGATGAGAAGATTATCTGGTTTGCGTATTACAACGATGAACCGATTGCGTTCTTCATCATGATTCCGGAATTGAACCAGATCTTTAAACACCTGAACGGGAAATTAAAAGGTAAGTGGGATGTTGTTGCCAAGTTGAAATTCCTGTATCATAAATACACTGGCTCATGTAAAAAAATGTTCGGTGTTGTGTTTGGTGTCGTTCCTGAGTATCAAAGTAAAGGTTTGGAAGGTGCTATTGTAATGGCCGCCGCTAAAGTGATACAGCCGTTGGGCAGATATACAGAATTTGAAATGAACTGGATTGGTAATTTTAATCCAAAGATGATCAAGGTGGCAGAGGCTGCTGGTGGTAAAATTCGTAAAGTACACATTACCTACAAATACATTTTCGATCAGAGTAAACCTTTCTATCCAATGAAGGTGATTGAATAACAGGAAAAAATAGATTTTTGGTCAGGAAATAAAACACAACCTTTTGGAAAGAACATTCTCAAGATTAAAAATACACATGAAAAAATATTTCATTTTACTAACCTTATTGATTATAACATTTCACTTTGTGCATGCACAAACATACGTAACAATACCCGATTCATACTTCAGAAACTTTTTGAAAAAAAAATATCCGACTTGTTTCAATGAAAATGATGAAATGGATATTACGAGTTCATTGATTAAGAATGAAACGGTGCTGTATTTAGGTGCTCAAAATGTTAGTGATATAACAGGTGTGGAATATTTTACCAGCTTGCAAACGCTTGATATAGCTTTCAATGGAGTAGAAGACATTGCAATGATTCCTCCTACAATAACATCATTAAATTGTTCTTCGAACAGTTTAAAAAGTATATCAATGCTCCCTCCCAATTTAACATACTTATCTTGTTACGGTAATCTTATTACAAGTATTTCCGACCTTCCCGCTTCACTAACGTATTTAGATTGTAATAGCAATCCCTTAACAAATATAGAAACACTTCCAGATGCAATTACTAAACTATATTGTTTTTATACTCCACTATCAACGCTTCCAAACCTGCCTGTGAGTCTTGAATATCTGGATTGTTCGAGCTGCGTGTTAACAAGTTTGCCAGCAATATCAGCTAAGTTAACGTATTTGAAATGCAACTATAATAAGCTAACCAGCTTACCCGCATTGCCTGCTGATTTAGCATTTCTGGAATGTCAGGATAATTTATTAACAACCTTGCCTGCCTTACCAGCTAACTTACCTTATTTATACTGTCAGAATAATAAATTGTCGGGCTTGCCAGCTTTGCCTGCTAAATTAAACACATTGAATTGCTCCTTCAATGAATTAACCATTTTACCCACATTGCCTGCTGGTTTAACATTGTTGGCTTGTTATGATAATAAGCTAACCTCAATACCTGCATTGCCGGATGATTTAGGCAATATATATTGCAGGAATAATCAATTAACAAGTTTGCCCAAGTTTCCCTCTAAATTAATGGGTATAGATTGTGCTGGTAATTTTTTAAAAGTTATTTCATTTGTTACAGTGAAAGGGGCACCTGTGCCAACTTATCTTCAGTCGATAACGGCAGACAATAACTGTTTTGATGAAACTCCGGAGAATCCTAATCCATCAATGGTTGTATCTTTTAAAGTTGAGCCCAATCGCTCTGATTGTGATGAACATGTAGCAACAGCTATAGACAAGCAAAAAGATATTACGGGCACGCAGATTTATCCAAATCCAGCATCAGATAAGATTAATGTAGCCGTATCGGTACCATCTACACTGTTTGTATATAATTCTATTGGAGAAATAATGCTGGAAAGAACAATTTCTGCAACACAAGAAATAGAAATTGATTTTCTGAATGCAGGTATTTATTATTATACGCTTGGGGATAGATCAGGAAAACTACTTGTAAAGTAATACGCTTAA
Organism: Cytophagaceae bacterium; assembly: GCA_021151805.1. GTDB lineage: Bacteria > Bacteroidota > Bacteroidia > Cytophagales > Cytophagaceae > Cytophaga. Next base: position 11,688 of record JAGKWN010000041.1, read on the forward strand.
TATCTGTCAGTTTGTAGTGCATAATCAAAACAATTATGGGATTAGATATACAGATCATTACTGATAATTATGAGGAGCTACACAATGCTGCGTACCTGGTCAACTATACGGAGAACCGCAAACTGCATAGCCTCAGCAGAGAGTTCTGTAATCTTATTTGCAGGCGTAGTGTGATTGAGCACGAGCCTGAACTGGAACAGCTGGGTAAACTTACGGGAACGGATATTTCAGCACTCTATGAAATGGAAAATTATCCTGACGATGAACACATCCGTTCTGTATTGGAATACGACGCTGATACAGAAGAAAAAAAGCAAACGTTTTTAAGAAAGGTAGAAGCAGACCGTAAAAAACTGGAAGGTAATATTGATCGTGTGTTGCAAACAATAAATCAATTACTTGATAAGCTTGAACTTCTTGGCAATATATATGTGAAACTGCTTCCGACAGATTTTGATACACTCAATGCTCCTTATTATTTTTCTGATTTTTCGCTTGACAAAGGCGATGGTTATATAAGAAATAATTTAGGTCGGGACCTGCGCAATTTTAAACGCTTCCTGGAATATGCAAAAGAGCGAGACTCCCAAACCGTTTGGTTTCAATTTGGATAATTAAGCAATATGCGTTTCAAACAATTTATTTTTATATGTGTATGCCTGCTGGCACTACCTGTGCACGGAAAGATGATTGCATTGATTGTATCATCGGAAGTGTATGTACAGAATAATGGTATTCAGACAAAAATACATTTAGGTGATACGCTACCCGAATCGGGCTCGATCATTTCAAAACGCTATCCGGCTTATCTGGCCGTTGGTTCAACCGGTTTAATTTATACTGAATATGAATTCAGTAAGCCTTTGATGATCGCATCAATCAGTACAGATCTGAAAAATAAATCTCAATTATTCATCGATTTCTGGCCTTCTATAAATAGGTATTCCAACACCTATAGCGGCAAAAGTTATTTAGAAGCAGTAAGAATAAAAACCAGGTCGTATAGTCAGGTGCGGCTGCCGGCAATGCGTTGCGAGCCACCAATCATTTATGTGCTCGGTGGTGAACTTGGTCAGGTAAAAATTCAGAACAAGCAATATCAGTATTTTTTTACGTATCGCCTGTATGATACAAAAAGTACTGTACAGCAATTTGATATTACCATGCTGAATGGCTTTGATGAATCCATCGGATCGTTTTCATTAAAGGGGAATTATATTCAGCCGGTAAAGTTGCCTATAAAAGTAAATGATCCGGATGAACGCATGATACAGTTTAAAAATTGTCATCATGAAAGCTGCGGCGTTACTTCCGGCCTGGGATTGGGTTGGGCCGAAGATCTTAGCATTGTAAAAAAAGACAGTACATTAATTAGTAACTATTTTTTAGTAACTTCTACAAAGAAATCATTGCTTGCCTTATACTTGCAAGGGCTGCGTTTTGAACAGTCGGACATGTATCTGGATGCCATTGAATGTTATATGCAGGTGGTCAGACAACTTTATGCGCGAAATCCTGCGAATAACAAACTGACAGATGCAGACTTTCAATATAAATTGACAAATGACAACGAGGAGCTCTTAAAATATTTTATCGGTCCTTATATGTATAATTATTATCGTTAAAATTCAAACACAGTTGAACAATAGAAATCGGTTTGAAATAAAAATAATAGAATCCAGTATTTAAAATATATCATGAATACCATCAATCACAAATCTGCACTTGGTTTTATTTTCGTTACGTTATTAATTGATGTAATCGGCATTGGGATTATCATTCCGGTGATTCCGGATCTGATCAAAGAGCTTACCGGAGAAGGCTTGAGTGAAGCTGCCCAATACAGCGGCTGGCTGACGTTTGCATATGCCATTATGCAATTTTTCTTTTCACCTATTCTTGGCGGATTGAGCGATCGTTATGGCCGCAGACCCGTGCTTTTAATTTCTTTGCTTGGTTTAGGGTTTGATTATATTTTCTCTGCTTTTGCTCCAACCATCGGTTGGTTGTTTGTTGGCCGTATTCTGGCAGGGATCAGTGGGGCAAGTTTTACAACAGCTACCGCTTACATAGCAGATATCAGCACACCTGAAAAACGTGCACAGAATTTTGGTTTGGTTGGTGTAGCGTTTGGAGTAGGATTTATTTTAGGTCCTATGATTGGTGGAATTGCAGGTGATTGGGGACCGCGTGTGCCGTTTATGGTTGCTGCGGGTATAACATTATTGAATGTGGTGTTTGGTTATTTCTTCGTTCCTGAATCATTGTCTCAAGAAAACAGAAGAACATTTGAATGGAAACGTGCCAATCCGGTTGGTTCATTATTACACTTGAAAAAATATCCGGTTGTAGGAGGTTTGATCATTTCTATGTTTTTATTTTTTATTGCAGGTCATGCTGTTCAATCGAATTGGGCATTCTTTACAGAATATGCATTTGATTGGGACAGCAAAACGGTTGGTTTCTCACTGGCTTTTGTAGGTTTGCTGATTGCCATTGTACAAGGTGGTTTGATACGTATCATCATTCCTAAAATCGGCCAAAAATGGGCTCTGTATATTGGACTGGCATTAAATGCGACAGGACTACTGTTATTCGCATTTGCCAATGAAGGCTGGATGATGTTTGCAATATTGATACCATATGCGCTTGGAGGTATTGCAGGTCCGTCATTACAAGGTATTACGTCCGCGCAGGTTCCCCCGACAGAGCAGGGCGAGTTGCAGGGAGCCATGACATCTTTAATGAGCGTGACTTCCATTATTGGTCCGCCTTTGATGAATAATTTATTTTCATATTTTACCGGTGCGGGTGCTCTGGTAGAATTGCCGGGCGCTCCTTTTTTAGCGGGTGCTTTTATGGTTGCCCTGAGTGTCTATCTTAGTGTACAGGCATTAAGAAAATACGAAGAATAAAACTGCTGCTGTTGGTCAGTTGTTCAGATATAATGTTGAAACATGTCATGAGAAGATATTCTTTATTATTCATATTGCTTGTAGCGACAGTACTGCAGCTGCCGGCACAAAATTATATTACGTTGCCGGATACGAATTTCAGAAATGTATTGAAAATGAAATTGCCCGGCTGTTTCAGTGCTTACGATGAACTTGATATTAACTGTTATGCAATCACCCAGGTTGTAAGTCTGGATGTAAGTGAGAAAGGTATAAAGGATATTACAGGAATAAAATATTTTACGAATCTGAAAGACCTGAATTGCTCATACAATCAGCTGACAGCTATTGCAGACAAACTTCCGGAATCATTAAAGGTATTTACCTGTTCGGGCAATCAATTGACGGCATTGCCTCAATTGCCGGAAGGTTTGGCGGAATTGAGCTGTTTTGAAAATCAACTGACGTATTTACCGGAGCTGCCGCCTCTTTTAAAAGAATTGACCTGTTCAAAAAATAAATTGCTGGAGCTTCCTGTATTACCGGCGTATTTAAGACGTTTGGCTTGTTTTGAAAATCAACTTTCGTTGTTGCCTTTGTTACCAGCTGAGTTAACAGATATTTCGGCATCGAGTAATAAATTAACTTCGTTGCCTTCAATTCCTCCATTTGTTCTGCAGTTGGATTGTTCAAAAAATCAATTAACCGCCTTACCTCAACTTCCAGAAAATCTCAATCATTTGATGTGCGGCAATAATAATCTTATCAGTTTACCTGTATTGCCCGTAAAACTAAGTACGCTGAGCTGTTGTTCGAATAAGTTGACAGAACTTCCTGCTTTGCCGCAAACGCTTACATATGTAGATTGTTCATCCAACAGCATTAAATTTATTCCGGAATTACCGCCCATGCTTCGTTATTTCAACGCTAGCAACAATCCGTTAAAGAAGAAGCCGGAAAATAAACATCCGGATGTGTTGGTGAATTTTATTTTGAAATAAGCTATGATAGGCATTGAATAAAAAAGGTCTGAATGTTACATTCAGACCTTTTTTATTTGATTCATTTTATAGGATTGTGAAGGTTACTCAACAACAATTTTTACTACTTGTGAAATACCGTTCTGTGTGATGTAGGCTACATGCATGCCTTTTGTTGAAACCGAGATTGGAGTCTCAGCTTTGTAAGAAGAATTTGTATATACCAATTGCCCTAATGTATTATACATTTTTACATCATAGATCCCCGATCCGGATAGTGCAAATGTTTCTGTTGCCGGGTTCGGGTAAGCGATAAGAGCACTTTTAGCAGCATTAGGTACAACAGCAGTTGTGATGCCCGGTGTAATTTCTACTTTGTCGCTGCTTCCATTGCCCGTGATATAAGCGCCAGACTGCAGAGTGCTGCCATCAATCGTTGTACGGGAAGTAGCATTTGCTAAGGTTATGGTACAAGTTACCAATACAGATGGTGCAGCAGTTTCTGAATAGTACACAGTAAGTTGATTTGTTGTGTTGCCGGAAATCATCGATCCACCCCATGCAAACCATGCATAGGTAGCCCCGCTATATGCAGGTGCAGTAAATGTATAATATCCCTTTCCGATAGCAGGTGCTGATTGCCACACAATATCAAAATCTTTATTCTTCACATTGACAGTGAATGTTGAACTGTCATCAGAGCAATCTGGATTGGTTGCAACAATGTAATAGGTGCCGGGTGTTAGATAATTTCCTGTAACAAGTGAAGTGTGTGCTGCATCTGAATAAATATCAAATACAGTACCGCCGTGTACAGCATTAAAATTATCAAGATATAGTTTTTTAAACACATCTTTTGTGAACTGGTCATTGAAACCAAAATAATCGCCGTCAACGGTATAGTTTACGGTGTTACCATAATTATTTTTTGTTAGGATTACATCTGTTGTAAGCAATTTGGTCGGTACTTTTAAGGTTGGCATGTAACTGTAATTGGTACATACTCCCAAAGTAACGTTTGGCTGGTAAGCAATCTGGAACTGCGGATAACGGGATGTTTTATCAATCATTTCCGAAAGGTCCATTGCGGTAGGATCAAATGTGACACCCGGGCCGCCAAATAAACTTTTGTTGGTAAAGGTCATTTGAGAAAGATCTGTGGCAGTAGCTACCTGGCCATCAAGATATACATATGGCGTAATATCAACTATTTCATCTCTGCAGACTGAAGGCATATTTTTAATTTCCATTTTAAGACAAGGCGTTTCATTTACGATCACATAAATACTATCGTAATACAAATCAGTCGGGTTACAAACAGCAACCTGTACTTTGATCTTATATTTTCCTTTGCCTACAATCGACCAGGATGTATTCGTTCCGATAGGCGCTTCTGTTCCTACAGACTGATCTGTTATCAGAATTCGATGGTTAAGATCTGTCAGATCGTTGCCGCTGCTGAAGAAATTAAACTTTGCGAAGAAGTCTGGTGTAAAGTTTACTGTAGCACCCTTTTCAACGGTGTATTTTAATGTATCAGCAGTAAACAAATAAGTAGGAGGAACAATGAGGTTTGTGAATATTTGAATACCGCCGTGATGAGGAACTGTAGCATTCATTTTTTTTATGAATACTGCCGGGTAGTCACTATAGTGTATGCTTGTTAATTCATCTGTTGTAATAACGGATCCCTCCAGGCGGAACATTTTGTACATGCTTACATCATCATTCGGATCATTAAGATCATGGATCTCAGCAATTCGCATGATGTCTGCCAGAGTGATTAGTGAATCGACACAGGAAGATACCCTGGCCGGGTTATCTGCTACAACATAAGTGTCGGTGGTTTGGGCATTAAGTCCGGCAGACAGGAATACTGCGGAAAGAATAATAAGTACTTGTTTTTTCATAGTTAAAGGGAGAACTGTGAAATTAATATGTTCGCAGAAGTGCGGACATGAACTTGAATGTACGTATTTTAAAAATGAAAAGTTTGCGGTAAATGCTTACTAAAACGTTAAGAAATAGAAATTGGAGTGATTACTAATGTGTTATGAATTTTTACATAATGGCTTTTTTAACAAAAGTATAGACTTTTTGAGTGTAGATTGTTAGTATTGTTCCAGGATAAACACCTTTTAAATTTATGAATAGCAGAATAGCATGCTTTAAAATGAATTCATGCCGATTGTTAAAAAATACAATACCACTTTTTTCATTGTTTTTTGTTTCAATTACAACGTTTTCACAGCAGCAAATTATTTCAGCCAGCTGGACACAGGTGAATTCAAATATTCCAAGGGATAATTTTATTCCAAGAGAGTTATTTAAAATTAATGATACCACACTATATCTGGGTTGCAGGTACTATTTGTTTCGGGTTTTAAAAGATAGTTTGCGACTTGAATTAAAAGTGAACGGATCTGAGAATGTTATCCGTTCCGTTGTTGGATACGATAGCACCATCTATGTTTCTGCACAAGATAATTTGGTTTTACAAAAAACGAGTGATGCAGGCTGGGTAAATATCATGAAGGGACATAAGGCAAAAGGTGAGATTAACTGGGAAATGGTAGAATATAATTCTGCACTGATTTATTCTGCGTGGCCTCGCTGGCTTGAGTATTATAACTTTGAAGCCAAAACATGGACTTCTTCATCTATGCTTGATAAGCGGGGGCAAGGTGTTATTGCAGATTTTAAAAAAACCGATAAGGACCTGTTTGTTGCTTTATATGGAGGCGGTGTATACAAAAAAAGCAGAATCAAAGACGATTGGTTGGCTTGCAATAAAGGTTTACCTGCAAACCTCAATGTGCGCGGGATGGAAGTGATTGATGATAAATTACTCTTTGCTGCCACCGAGGATGGCGTTTATTATACTAATCTCAAATCCATTCATTGGAAACTTTGCCAACCTACAAAAGTGGTAGAAACGAAATACGTGGATCTGATGTATCACAATGGAATACTATATGCTACAGGCATAAACGGCGAGCTTATGGTTAGTAAAGACCAGGGCAGACACTGGAGCCGTGTAATTATTAATGGTGCAACAGGATATGTGTTGTATAGTATTGAAGCCATGGGCCCGGGCTTGTATTTAAGTGCCGATGGCCAGGGTAAAAAGACATCCGGTGTTTTTACTATTCCAATCTATACGATTGAATCCGGGATTAAATAGAGTTTTTTAAAAGTTAGTTGTTCGTTTTTAAAATTTTAACATTGAATATGAAAAAGATCTGCGTTTTACTTTTTTTATTTTATAGTATCCATAATTTTTTATCCGCTCAGACATCCGACAAAAAAACGTATGCTGAAGGAGTGAAATATGTGCATGCGGAAAATTATTTTAAGGCGCTTGAATTGTTTAATACAATTTCAAAGGAATATAAAGCAAGGCATTCAGAAGTTATTTATTATACCATACTCTCGTATATTAGAGTAGGCGCATTACATAAAGCAGATAAAGCAATCGGGGACTATAATGGAGAAATTAAAACACCTCATAAGGAGAAAAGTTTTTTAGAGATTGACGCTTTTTTAAATACATCATTAAATCATTTTCAAAATTATTTGCTCGGTGCAGACCTGAAGCAGCAAGAGAAAGATTTTCAAGGTGCATTGGAACTCATTGACAAAGCTATTGCTATGGATAGTTTTTATGCAGAGGCCTTTGTCAAACGCGCTCATGTAGGCCTTGACCTCAAAGATTATAACAACGTTATTAAAGATTGTAATAAAGCATTAGCCCTTGATAAAAATACTACTGATGCATGGATATACAGAGGTTGGGCGTATTATTACGAGCAGAATTATCAGGTTGCAATAGAAGATTACAGCGCAGCACTTGCACTCAAGTCGAGCGAAGCCATTTATTGCCAGCGTGCAGTTACCTATTATCGTATGAAAGACTATGGTTCGGCAATGAAGGATCTGGATATCGTTATTAAACAAAATGTGAAGAATGAATATGCATATTATTTAAAAGGAGCTATCTATTTTGAACAACGTAATTATGAAATGGCTCTGGTTAATATCAATCAAGCTCTCGCATTAGGATCTCAGGATGTAAATATTTACCTGTTTCAGGGCGAAAGTTTGGTTTATCTGAAAAAAGAGAAGCAGGCCATGGCTAGCTTTGATAAAGCCATAGAGACAGATCCACAGAATGGATACCCATATTATGACAAGGCGAAATGTTTTTTAGCCATCAATGATTATTATAATAAAGCAAACCACCGTATCGCCATTAACCTTTACGACCGTGCTATAGAACTGGATCCTGAGGATGAAGATTTTTATTACTATCGTGCGATTTCAAAGAAAATGTGTGATGAGTATGATGCTGCTATTGTAGATCTTAATAAAGCAATAAAAATCAATAAACTCGATTGGTATAATTATGATGAAAGAAATACCTGTCATGAATTAAAGAAAAGTGCATATAGGATTCGTAAGCAGGATTTGTATGAAGCGATTCGTGTATATAAAGCAGATGTTACACTCGAAGGAAGGACAGATAATGAATCTTATTTGAGTATGGCGAAAGCGTATGACCAGTTATATGCGTTTTTGCAGGATCAGTCTTATATTGATACAGCTTTACAGGTGTTAAATGTTTTTATAAGAAACAATCCTACGAATGCACGGGCATACGAACAAAGAGGCAAACTCTTATATTTTGCAAGAGCAGAATATAGAAATGCAATCAGAGATTACTCAACTGCAATTAAATACGATTCTTCCATGTATAGTACCTATCTTAGTTTGGGATGGTCTTACATGGCAAATAATGAGCCTGCGAAAGCATATGACGTTTTTGTATATGTAAAGCAACGATTCCCTCAAACGAGCGGAATCATTGAGCAATACATTGAAGAATCCCGCAGGCGGATGAATAAAAAATAACAGACATCTATCCTGCGCGATTGTTTACTTTTCTGCCTTATCCAAAAAATCGATCAGATAATAAATATCTGTTGCTATCCGCGTAAAGTTTACAGGCAGCATTTCATGATTTTGTATGATGTAGGTCAGGTAAATTTCATGAATAGATTCTCTCAACTGCTGCGGTGGAGCAGAGGAGAAGAGGTCATTCAGCCTCTGTAAGAGAAGTTGAGCATCTTCTTCTTGTGATGGGGTCTTTGTTTTTTTGATCTGTTCGTCCATAGCTGTGGGATTTAGAACTTTTAGAACATCTTAGTAGTACTATGCATGATATTTTCTTATATTGTCAAATGTAAATATAAACTATGTCAATTGCTAATTATTTTAGTATGATTATTTTCTATGAGTAAACTGAATATTCAAGACCGAATTAAAAGCATTATTGATGCTTTTGGATTGAACAATAGAAGCTTTTCGCTGAAGTTGGGGGTTGATCCTACAGTAATTCACAATATTGTTGCCGGTAGGAGAAGTTACCCGTCTTTTGCGGTGCTTGAAAAAATAATATTATCATTTGATAATATAGATGCACGCTGGCTGCTTACAGGAAAAGGTAGTATGTATGTTGCCAGCCACTCCCTGGCGGTTGAAGAACAAAGGCCAGAGTATGGTAGCGCACGCTCTAAAAAGGAAACTGTTTTGGAAAATGAAATTTTACATTTAAAGGGGCAGATAGAAGCGTATAAGAATGTCATTGCAAGTTTGTCTGGTTCGAAATGAAAATGTAATATTGGCTCAGAGGCTGAATATATGTTGATGGGGCCGCAATTTCACTCGGAAGATGATATATAATATTGTTTCAGTAGAGTGTTCGTCGCGATGAATGTTGAATAATATTTATAATACATGTTTAACCATTGATCTGTAATATTATCCGGCCCATACCCCATCAGGCTAGGCAGAATTTCAGGAAAGCTATATTCTCTGGATTTCGCAACGCCAATGTTTTCAATACCTGTAAGAAATTGCTGCTGACGAAAATCTTCTAAGATCAGGTTCAGGATCATTGTTTTTTTAGTAGATAACATAGCTGCCGTGGTTTGTAGATCAGAAAAAATCTGTGGCAATTATATCAATAAAATTCATTAATGACAATAGTGTAATTGATAATTATGAACAATTTTTTGAGATTTCGGAGTGAGTCAGATAAATAACAAAAAATTAGTAGAGCAGATTGCTCGAAAAATTAAATCGCTTCGAGAAGAATGTGGTTTAAGTCAGGAGGTAGTATACCACGATACAGGTATTCACATCGGTCGTATTGAAACAGGTCGCAGTAATGTAACAGTAAGTACGTTGGATGCGATCTGCACATACTTTGACACCGACCTTGCAACTTTTTTTGCAGAGCTGAAAAAAATATAATCCGCATTTTGCCGGATTTTGGCTTGCGAGCGTTGATCTTTTAATCAATATTTTTGATTAGCCGAGATTATATTTGATATAACATACTATAGAATATCTATTTTTTGGCGAAACTTGGTTCTTTGCGGTTAATCCGGCACTGATTGACTTATCGCCCAATTTGACCGTAGATTGAAATAAAATTTTACTAGTGGTATTCAATCAGAATAATATTCTAAATATGACGCATATATTTTCTTGTTAAGAATAATATTCTGACTTTTACTTTTGTTCAATGCCGGAACTATGCGTTTATGCGCAGTCTGTTTGAAGTCAACGATGGATCTACCGGCTTTACATTATGTACTCACCAAAAACTATACTGCTATGTCTTATCAATTTGAAACGCTCCAGTTACATGCCGGACAAGAAGTAGATCCAACTACACAGTCACGTGCAGTACCTATTTATCAAACTACCTCCTATGTATTTAAAGACTCTAATCATGGAGCCAATTTATTTGCATTGAAAGAATTCGGAAATATTTATACGCGGATCATGAACCCGACGACAGATGTTTTTGAAAAGCGTATTGCTGCATTAGAAGGTGGTGTGGCTGCTTTGGCTACATCTTCCGGACAATCGGCGCAGTTTATTGCATTAACAAATATTCTTCAGGCAGGTGATAATTTTATCACTACCTCATTTTTATATGGCGGTACGTACAATCAATTTAAAGTTTCTTTCAAACGTTTGGGAATAGAAGCCCGCTTTGCAGAAGGAGATGACGTCGCAGGTTTTGAAAAACTTATTGATGCGAAAACAAAAGCAATCTATGTTGAAACGATCGGTAATCCGGAGTTCAACATTCCCGATTTTGAAGCATTTGCTGCACTTGCCCAAAAACATGATCTGCCGCTAATTGTAGATAATACATTTGGTGCAGGCGGTTACTTATTCAGGCCTCTTGAACACGGTGCCAATGTTGTAGTAGAGTCTGCTACGAAATGGATTGGAGGGCATGGTACATCGGTTGGTGGTGTTATTGTTGATGGCGGTAATTATAATTGGGGAAATGGAAAATTTCCTCAGTTCTCTGAACCATCGGAAGGCTATCACGGGCTGGTATTCTGGGATGTATTCGGCACAAATGGTCCGTTTGGAAATATTGCTTTTATCATCCGTGCGCGTGTGGAAGGCCTGCGTGATTTTGGTCCGTCGCAAAGTCCGTTCAATTCGTTTCTTTTATTGCAAGGTCTTGAAACGTTATCATTGCGTGTGGATCGGCACGTGCAGAATACACAAGCCTTGGCTGAGTGGCTTGCCAATCATCCGGATGTAACGAAGGTAAATTATCCAGGTTTATCAAGCAGCAAATATCACACGCTGGCTAAAAAATATCTGAAGCGTGGTTTTGGCGGCGTATTATCTTTTGAAATCAAAGGTGGGAAATTACGTGCAGCACAATTTGTAAACAGCCTGAAACTGGCGAGCCACCTGGCAAATGTGGGTGATGCAAAAACATTGATCATTCACCCGGCTTCAACAACGCACCAGCAATTGACTGATGAAGAACAACGGGTTGCGGGTGTAACATCCGGCTTACTGCGTGTTTCTGTGGGTATAGAGCATATCAGCGATATTCTTGCAGATTTTGAACAGGCCTTTGCAACCTTACGTGAAATTGAAGAAGGGCATGTTACACAACTGAAGCAGGGTGTTTAAATAAAGGACTTTTGTTTAGTTAGTAGTTGTTATAGAAAAATCGAAGACTTACGATCTTTGTATTAGAGCAGTGATCAGACAGAAATAAGGGCTGTCTGGTTGCTGTTCTTTTTTTATTCCGATGGGATGGATGATTTTTTGATCACAATTTTAAAAAGTTTGCCGCGTTCATTTGTTGCCCGCAGTTCATTTTTGCTATACCAGCAAATGCCTTCCGATTGTCCGGCACTTGGAAACTTGATCACACCATACGGTTGTAAAAAAATCCCCGTTGGCTTTTCCAGAATATGGAAAAGAAAGATTCTTCCGTACAGAAGCATGGCCAGGTTTTCAGTGGAAGAAGTTTTATCCTGGAATACAGAGCAGGCATTCACCATTCCTTTAAATTGAAGCCGCTGCTGCAATGTTGCTAAGTGTGCAGCAGTATCCTGAGGTAACTTGTATATTTTAACTGACGGTACACCTCTGTTTTTTGAAATAAAATAATAAGAAGAGTCTCTTCTGAAAAATGCTTCACAGTCGAAGTTCATACTATCCTTTACCGGCGGAAATTGGAACTGGTCTTCGTAATGGTATGTATGTGTTATTGTCTGATCTTTGTTTACATCGTAATCGTAGAGGCGCAGATCTTTCCTCAGGTTACGATTGTTCCCGATATCACCGATTACAATATGCTGGTTTTGTAAACTGTCTTTATAACAGATCATTTCTTCCCAATCTTTATTTTTTGCACCGGGAATTTTTTTGCTGTCAAGTAATGTACCCTGTTCATTGATCGCAAATATTTCTGCATCACTACCGCTGTCATTCAGCGTGTAGTAAAGGTCAAGATCATTTTCCGGTTTAACCAATGTTGAACTTTCACAGATAACAGTATCCATGAAAGCCATACGTGTTATTTTGGCGTGAATAACCTTCACATGTTTTCCATTGATCTTATTTGCGCCCGGTGTGAGGATAGATTGCAAGAAAAACACAAGAGCGTAAAATAAAGAAAGTAACATAGTATAGAAATGATGTTTATTCTGAGAGGAAAGTATGTTTGTCTATATGCTCATTGATATCTTCTTCATTGAGCAAAGTATGAGATTCGTGCGATTCCAGATCTTTCAGATAGAACTTTAATTCTCCTTTGAAATGTGTTGAGATCAAACGGAATGAATCCGGTACACAGAAATCTTCTGCAAAGTATGTTACGAGCTTTGTTCCTACAGGCACTTTATTCAATTCATTAAATAAATGATTTGTGTACAGAATATATTGCTCAATCGAAACCTCACTGCGATGGTCAATGGCAGAGGTAGGGTCAATCTTTTCCTGGAAGGAATTAAAAAAATAAATTCCGTCGTAACCGCTGAAGTTCATCTGCAGCACATCCTGCAACTGAAAAGAAGTATTCGATACCTGGTGTTTCTCTTTCAGTTCATTTGAAATCTCTATGAAATTTTCCCTGATATCAATGCCATGAAATTCAGAAGCAGGATGCAATGCTGCACCTACGAAACAGAATTTGCCGGCACCGCTGCCAATATCCAATACCTTTACGGATTTTTGATTGCAGAAAAATTCAGACGCAATCTTTGAAACGAAAACGGAACTCCAATGTCTTTCAGATAACTCGCGGATCTCAAAAGGATATATGGCGTCGAAATCTTCGTCGGACATATTTTTTTGAATGCGGAGTTTTTCTATGATCATCGTGCTGCTAAAATATTTTAATATAGGCTAATTGTCAAGACAGTCGACTAAGGTGTTGTGATCCGTGCTGCAAATTCTGCCGGCTGTTTTGTATAAACGTTTTTAGAAAGGATTTGTGTATAGTACCATCCTTTCAAGCCAAACAGGAGCGGTTTGTTGAAATGCCAGTATTTGGCAAATTCAATGTTTCTATATAGTTCATCATCTGTATCCACCAGGCGGTAATCGGTTTTTTCCTGGATGGTAAGGGAAGCAAACGGGTATAGCGCAGCTGCATGTAAAGAAGTATGTTCCGCACACCATTGTGAAATTTTGTGTGCTGTGGAATTGGGTGAAACTGCAGCGGCATGTTTGATGAAAAAAGTATTTCTATCGAACTGCTGGCAATCCCATGCGTATTGTAAATACTCTTTCAGAACCCGCGGTCCTTCATGTTTCAGGCTTTCTGTCCGAAGTTCCTGTGGCATAATACTGGCTACAATGATTACTGCTTCCCGTGCGCGTGAAACAGCAACATTCATGCGTTTTTCTCCCCCCTGCATATTCAGGCTTCCGAAAAGCATGGAGAACTTTCCATTTTTATCCGGCGCGTATGCCACGGAGAAAATAATAATATCACGCTCGTCGCCCTGTACATTCTCTATATTTTTTACAAAAAGCTCTTGCGGAATCGAAATCTGTTTACTGATCGATTGCTCCTCCAGCAGATCCTGGATGCAGGATGCCTGCTGATAATTAAAGCATACAATCCCGATGGAATGTTTCCCGGATTGGATAAGATCGAATGTTAAACGCACTACTTCTTCCGCTTCTGCCTTATTTATACTGTTTGTCCAGGTGCCGGTAACCTTTCTGTAGGTGATTGGCTTGATGTCTGAACGTATATCGGCGTAATCCGGTATATAGTTTAATTTATTACCATAGAATTGCTGATTCGAAAATGCGATCAGTTCCGGGTAGCGGCTGCGGTAATGGCCTTTCAGCAAAATGCTTGATAAATACCTGCCGCCGAGGTCAAGCAGGGAATCAATTTCAATGTCTGCATCATTTTCTTCTTCATCGTCCCATCGTACACGATAGAGATCACTCGGAGGCAGCTGCTGTGAATCTCCTGCAATCACGATTTGTTTTGCGCGGTACATAGCTGGTAAACTATGTTCTGTATAACATTGAGAAGCTTCATCAATGATTATGAGATCGAATAACTGTTCAAGCGGGAATACACAGGAAACCTGTTCCGGTGACATCATCCAGCAAGGTACCAATGAAAAAACTTCTTCCGAATATTCCTGCATAAGTTTACGCATGGGCCATATGCGTTTCTTTTTTGTTACCTGGTGCTGCAGGTCGCGGTAGGTAATCCGGTTTTGCAAGCGGTTAAAAATAATATCTCTATAGGTTTGTTCACGCAGCTTTCCTAAAATCATCTCGAGGGAAAGTGTTTTGCGTTTTTCAGCATGCACAGCCCAGTCCTGCACAAACTGTTTCCAACGTAGTGTGTCCAGACTTTTTAAAACCGGATACACCAGTTCAATATGCTGGAGCCAGTGTTTGAAGATGGATTGTTCTGCGATTCCTGCCCATTGATCCGGCGGATACGTCTCTTGCAGGTTAGACAGGCGTTGTATGCAGATGCGGTCTGTTGAGCTTAAAGATTCCAGCAATGAGTCCAGATGCTGGATGTCGTTGCTATGGTCTGTTACAAACTTCATCCAGCTTGTAAGCAAGGTAGAATCTTTGATAAAGAGCTGCTGTTGTGCCGGGCTAAAATAGACTGCAGTATTTTCGATTGAAGTTTGTACAGCAGTATAATGCGTACAAATATTTTTCAGGAGTTTTTGCGCAGCAGTAGCATCCAGTGAAAGTAGGTGTTTCCGTAGAGAAGGACTCGTTTGGTCTATTGTCTGTAATGCAGTATCAATGGACTGCATTGCGTAAGCCGTTGTTTGCAGTGCGCCACTGTTCTGAAGTTGTATTTCAGTATATGTATGCACGGAAAGTTCCTGTATTCTTTTCTCTACAAGAAGGATGGATTCAAGCTTGTCTGTAATAAGAGGTGCCGTGCGGGCTGATAATTCAATCAGCATGCAGGCAGAAAATTTCTTTAACGATTTATATTCGGAAGAAAATAACGTATAGGAAAACCATGAAAATCGATTGGCGGCTTTTTTCTTTGCGGTTGCAAGAAATGTGTGTAGCTCATGCAGCTGTTTGAAATTGTATCGCTCAAAAACTACTTCATATTCTTTTTGCGTAGCAGCAATGGATTGAATAAGCTGATTTGCTTTTTCAAAGTTCGCGGGTAATACAAATGAATCCCACAAACCCTTTGCTGAAACTTCACTTAATAGAGATTGTAGCGCGTCTATTGTTTTGCTTAGGGAAGCAATATGTTCAAAACCTTTTGATGTATTCGTTTCACCATATATTGCCAGCTGCTCTGCAAAATCATCAATCGCTTGTTTTAAGAACAATGCCTGCTCATTCCATGTGTCAAGCTTTTCGTGTGTAATGGCAGGGTGTTCAATACGGTTCTTCCAAAGCTCCGCATGCGGGTAAGGTAGCGCTGCGTAGATACTATACGTACGAATGGCCTGAATAAGTCTGTCAGATTCTTTGGCCGGGTACGACGTAAACAGATCACTCAGGTTGATGGTTGTTGCTTCCGCATTTGTTTTCAGATAGAGCTCATGTGCAGTAAAACCACAGACCTGTGTGTCAAACAATGCTTTTCTAAACTCTTCGCTATGTGTATTCAGTTGCGTGAGCAATTTTACTGAAGCAGAAAACTCACGTTCCAGATAGATCGTGTCCAGGCTGTTGTTAGCTGTCTGAAAGGTTTCGATGTTTTCAATCTGCTTATCAATCTTGGCGTATAAAGCGCGCTGATCGAATTTTACATCGTGTACCAGTGCAAAAAAATCATGCAGGGATTTCTGACCAAGTCTTTTTGCTACTACTTCCAGCGCCGCACGTTTGTGCGATACAACCAGTATTTTTTTACCTGCAGCCAGTCCGCTGCAGATTATGTTGCATATGGTTTCTGATTTCCCCGATCCCGGAGGCCCCTGGATCACGATTGATTTACCTTTCAATACTTCACGGATTGCGAACTCCTGGGAGGCATCCATGCTATAGGGTGTCATCAGATCTTCTTTGCAGGGATCGTTCGGCAACACTATTTTATTGCGGTCATCAAAAAAGTTTTCTAATGATGTGTCTGTAGCATTTGTTGCCCAGGTATCGAAGTCGGCGGCAATGGCCGATCCCGCCTGCGGAAAGATTCCCAATACGGCATTTGGTTCGATACGCATTTCGCCAATAGAATATACATCTTCATACTCCTGGCGTTTATAAACCTTTAACGGTTTGATTTCATTCGAAAAATATTCTTTACTGAACAGAAACTCCAGTGAAGTTTTTTTCAGCCATTCATAAAGTTGCGTCCGGAACTCCAGCGGATCGGCAGAAAAGTCTTCAAAGTCTTCTTCCAGCACTTCGTCCGGCAATACCAAATCATGGTAGTGTGCAAAAGCGAGGAGTAAACTTTTGTTCAGCTGTATACTGCGTCCTTCTTCCCGACGTAGGAACCAGGCATTGCCTTCACTTTCTAATCTAATTGGGAAGAACAGCAGCGGAGCACGGAAAGGGGTACCGTCTCGCCATTTTCCTTCGGCGAAAAGCCAGCCGGTGTAGCATTCATACAAGCCGCGCTCTTCAAATATCTGCGCCAGTTTGCGGTATATCTTTTTTAGGGTGGAGGAAATATGCTGAACTTTTTCAACGCGCGGTTCCTGCACCGGACACAAACGGATACTCTTTTTTTCTGTCAGCAGTTCTTCCACAATATGAAAGGCCGAATGCTGATCAACAAAATGCAGTTCACTCAAATCCAGTTCTTGTGCGGCAGACAAGCGCAGGAACAACAGCGACCGGTTTCCGGTGGTGAGATCGTATAAACGTTTGCGATATGTTTTGAGAATTTTCTCCATCAATGGAAATCCAATCCTTTAACAGACAATTTCATGGAGCCGGTTGCGTAGAGTACCGCCTTTATGGAACCTTGAGTTACATAAATCTCTCTTGGGGCCATCTGGCTGATGCTGGCTTTCACAACAACATTTTTTGTAATGTTATAAGATTGAATATAGGCATTCACTTCTTTTTTCATGTTTGCCATGTCTTCTGCAACAGAATATCTCAAGGCTTGCTGCATCCGTTTAGTTAACGAACTTTTTAAGATCCAATTGCCTGTCTTAACCATCGCATTTTTTGTTTCAATAGAATAATCCAGATTTTTTAAATAAATGGTTTGCGAAACAGAATCGTAAGTAGGCTTGCCTCTTAAGTAGATATTGCCTGTAACATTGCCTGAAACTTTTGTTTTGATCACCAGATTATCACCACCGCCATAAATGCTTACACTATCGATTTGGATTTTTTTCTTACCGTTGGAAGATGTGAAGGTGGTGCCTGCCATATACTGGTGCGCGAGTTTGCTGGCTTCTTCATAACTCATATCATTGATCAGGGATAGTACAAAATCGCCGCCTGAAGCATTTGAATATGTAGCATTAGGCAGGTTTGTTAATTTAACCGCAGGTTTTGTACCTACGAATGTTTCGGCAACACCATCAATACGTATGGTAGCATTTGCAAAATCTTTTGTGCCGGTTAAAGGGGTAACGCTGATGTTCGTTGGACTGATGCGTAGCCACGCATTTGGGTTGTCGTATAATTGTACCGGCTGGTGTAGTGCATTCCAGCCTTCTTCCACATACTTGCGTAACTCGATCTGTTTTTTTATTTCGTCATCAATGGTTTCGGTGATCAATTTTTGCTGAGACTTAATAATACGGTCAGCAATAAATGTAACGGGTAGGGAAATGCTGCCACCAGTAACAACGGGCTTTTCAATCCAGTCGTATTTTTGCAGCGAGGTTTGAGGTTCGAGTGTCCAGAAAACACCTATTTTTAATTTTGTGTTGAAGGTCATGCGAAGGGCCGCATCAGCAGTGAATTCGTCAGACATGCTGATCCCAAACTGATTGAATTCCCATTTGATCTTCGACCAGATTTTGATCGGTACTTCGTATACAATTTCTTCACCTTTCATGGAAAGCAGTATGGGACTTACTTTCCATACTTTCATTAATACACCGTCTGCATAATCTGCATCGTCATAGATCAGACCGTTCAGCTGTTTGTTTAATTCCGTTTCTATTTCACGCAGCGATAATTCAACCGGAACAACTACGCGCGATACCGGTGGTTTATACTCAAATGTCTGGTAGGCTTCAGCAGGTGCTTTTGATTTAACCGAACGGCAGGAATCAAGTGCTGTAAAGACAAAAAAGAGAAGTGTTATGAAATAGATTTTCTTCATAGTGGTATTAGAAAATAACAGGCGCAGCAAAAGGGAAGTAACAGCAATCCGTAAAACAAATCAGCCTTCGTTAAGAAGGCTGATTTGTAAACTTAAATATTGATCTCAAATTGAACCAGGTCTACAAATTCCTGCAGCCTTTCATTCAATTCATTTTTATGCAAGCCTACAAGGCGTTCTGTGCCGAATTTCTCTACACAGAAAGAAGCCATGGCAGAACCATAAATGATTGCACGTTTCATATTTTCAAAAGAAGTATCTTTTGTACTTGCTATATAACCGATGAAGCCACCTGCAAAGGTATCGCCTGCACCAGTCGGATCGAATACGTCTTCCAACGGCAATGCCGGAGCAAAGAATACCTGGTCCTGGTTAAATAATAAAGCACCGTGTTCACCTTTTTTAATGATCAGAACTTTTGGTCCCATGGCAATGATTTTACGTGCAGCCTTTACAAGAGAATATTCTCCGGAAAGCTGGCGCGCCTCTTCATCATTGATGGATAGTACATCTACCAGTGCCAATGTTTGTTTCAGATCGTCCATGGCAATGTCCATCCAGAAATTCATGGTATCCATTACGATCAATTTCGGACGGTTTTTCAGGCGCTCAATAACAGTACGCTGTACAGAAGGTGCAAGGTTACCCAACATCAGGTATTCGCAGTTCTGGTAAGATTCAGGAATGATCGGATCAAATGTTCCTAATACATTCAATTCTGTAACAAGCGTGTCACGCGTGTTCATGTCGTTGTGGTAGCGGCCAGACCAAAAGAATGTTTTTTCATTTTCTTTTATCTGAAGACCTTCTGTGTTGATGGAATGCGATTGCAGCATTTTTATATTGGATTCCGGAAAATCAGAACCTACAACACCAACCAGGTTTACTTTAGGATTAAAATACGAAGAAGACAAACCAATATAGGTAGCAGCGCCACCTAAAATTTTATCCGTTTTACCAAAAGGCGTTTCAATTGCATCAAAAGCAACCGAACCAACTACTAATAAGCTCATAATACAGTTTAATTTATCTGCAAATATTGGTTCAATTGTGCTAAATCCCAAGAATATGAGGGAATATAAATCAACAATTTGAAACACTGCCGCTGGAAACAGGCGGTTGGAAAATGAGGTGAAATTTATGAAGGGAGGAATGGCTTAAATCAGTCCGTGATAATCGCTGTTCGGTAATTCCTGGATTGGAATTTTAAACAGGCTGTTGTTTAGCGATATATGTAAAGATCAGGTGTTTTAAATACAATTTGTTGATTTCTTTAAATTATATTTTTAATAGTTGATCTAAATGCTTGCATATCAGTTTAGGT